>DASUCX010000143.1:0-7110 GCA_036275855.1 Rhabdochlamydiaceae bacterium | reverse complement strand
GTCTTATCTCTATCCGGGACTGATGTCAATCGTCGCGATCGCGCGGCCGATCGGAGGATTCATCTTCGGAACGCTGGGAGATAAAAGAGGAAGAAAGGTTGCGCTTGTCCGAACGATTTGCTTCATGATTATTCCCCTCTTCTTAGCCGCGCTCTTGCCTTCTTATGAAGAGATTGGTCTAACGGCGGCTTTTCTTTTTGTTTTTATGTTTCTTTTACAAGGGATCAGCTTGGGAGGAGAATTTCCAGGCGCAGTGGTTTTTCTTATTGAATCGGCAAAAAAAGAAAAGCTCGGGTACATCGGGAGCTTCGCCTATTTCGGAATTTTTATTGGAATCTTCTTTGCAATGCTTGAAGTGAATTTGATCAATACAGAAGTGACCCCGGAGGGACTCCGCGCAGGAGAGTGGAGGCTGCCCTTTGTTCTCAGCGGAATCGTCGGCGTCATTGTTCTTATCCTCCGGCAGCTTTTGAAAGAAACCCCCTTTTTCGAAAAGGCAAAACATTACGGCTGTTTACTCAAAGAACCTCTTTTCAACACCTTCCATAAGTACAAGAAGATGATTTTCATTGGGATAGGGCTAATGGTGATGGATACCGTAGGTTTCAACTTGGTGCTAATCTATTCTTCTTTCTACAATACCTCCGTCCTTCATCTATCCCCTTCCCAATCGATGGTATTGCAATTCTTTATCATTGTCTTATTTCTCGTAACAACACTTCTCGCGGGCAAAGTGTCCGACCGTGTCGGGATCCGGCGGTTTGCCAAAAGGGTTCTTTGGATCCTTTTTTTTCTTGCATCTCCGATTTATATTTTCACAGGATGGAAAATCTACTGGCTTTTGTTTTTCTCACAAGGAGTATTGGCCGTTCTCATCGCGTCGTACTGTAGTGTGCTTCCAGCCCTTGTCAGTTCTCTGTTTCCCATTGAGGTCCGTTACAGCGGCACTGCAACTGCCATGAATTTTGCGATCGCGATTTTCGGCGGCCTAGGCCCCTTCATCATGGTCGAAGTGATCGGCCAGTTCCACAACCTTCTATGGCCCATTCTCTACCTCATGGTCGGCTGTGCTCTTTCCCTCCTGAGCCTTGCCAGGGTGCAAAATCCTAACCAGATGATTTCTAAGCTGTAATATCCACCCCTTAAGCAAGAAATATTTTTACTCGCCATACTTAATCTCTTTTTATGGTACAATCTACCCCAATTTCAACGGTAATATCTATGCCATTTAGCCTCTCGAAATTAGGTAGTAATCCTTTTCCTCGCATATCCATCAATGCTCCTTGCCTAAGTAAATCCTCCATTGCCCTAGCAGGACTCGTCCTCCTAGGCATCTTAGGAGGTTGGACTTTCCATCGTGTCTCTGGACTGAGCTTTCGCAACCTCGCCCCATTTCCTGAGATAGTAGATAAAGCACTCCAAGTGTTTTGGAACATTTTTTTTAATCCGCAAAAACCACCACCTAAAGAAACAACATCGTTAACAACGACGACACCCGGAGCCCCCCAGAAAAAGAGTGGACCATCCTTTAATTTTGAGGAAGCCTCGAATGAACAGCTTCTTCAGATGCTGGAGTTTGTGCCGGACACAAATGGTGAACTAATATTCGATCGTACAAACCAAAATAGTGTCACCAAAAAACGCTTATACACAAGAATTCGACAGCAATTTTTCGAGCACGCTGAAAAAGGCGCAGATCAAATAGCAACAGCCTTGGCCCCTCTATTTGCTCTAGCTAAAAGCGACTCTGTTCGATTTATGTTTTTAGTTAATTTAGTCATTTGGGACAGCGAGGTTTGCCCACAGGTTACAGCGGCTGTCTTAGAGAAAATCGAATGGCCCTCTGAAACACTTAAGAAAAAGAACTTGCCTGCCTATTTGGCAAACTATATCCGACTTCAGTGTCTCCTGCGGCGGAACGGTTCAATTTGTATTGAAACACCCTCCCCAAGTGGAGAATCGCCGATTTTTCGGACCTATAAACTACTTGTCAGGACCAAATGCATTTTTGAATTTCGTGATTTTGTCACAAACCCTCAGCCTCTATCTCCCTTTTTGGTAGAAGGGATGGGAATTGCAATCCAGGACTATGCGAAAGGGATAGTAGAGGATCTGAAACAACAATACGAGGCTGGAAAAACGGATGAAAATACCAACATTGGGTTCAATCTCGTTATCATGCCATTTGCAAAAAAGTGTCGCTTTCCTTGTACTATGTTGTCACCTTTGCTTCCTTACCTTAAAAAGCTTCCAGGCTTAGTGGGATTAGAAATGAGTGATGTTGGAGGCTCAGGCTTACTTAGTGCAGAAGATAGCCAGCAAAAAGGACATGCCTTTAGCGACGAAGATGCCCCCGCCCTTTTAGATATTTTAAAGACAAATTTCCATCTCTTTCATATCAAAATTGATATCAATGAAATGATAAAAAAAGCAGAAAGCAAATTTGCACAAGAATGGCAAGCACTTGTAACAGGCAGACAAAGACCCTCAACCATTAAAGACTTTTTGGCGCTTGAAGCTCCTAAGATCGTCCCTTCTGATAGCCCGTCCACTTCAACAGTGGCTAGTTTAATGGATGAATATACAAAAGCTTGGGATGTCAATAATGGTAGCTTTCAATTTCCCGATGATTTTGACGTCAATCGCTTCGCGACCCTCTTAACCGACCATGCGAAGCGATTTGCGAAGAACGGTGTCGACTATAAGCAACACTTTGGCTATATTGAAAAGTTTGATTTGGATTCTTCTGAAAAACCTCAGCTTTATGTGCGAGCAGATCTCCATGGGGATCTCAAAAGTTTGATTGAAAACCTCCGAACACTGCAAGAGCAAAAACTTTTAGATCATAACTTCAAATGCCAGCCGGGTGTTCACCTGGTCTTTTTAGGTGATTATTGCGATCGAGGTGTCTATGGAACTCAAATTCTTGAAATGCTTATGCGCCTTCGGGAAGAAAACCCTCATCAGGTCCATTTAATTCGAGGGAACCACGAATACTGCGAATATAATTTTATGTTTGGACACTCTGATACACGCCTAAAAGCAGTTGTATCCGATTCAACAGCAAGGAAAGCACTTGAACGATTCTATGAGACGATGTCGCTTACGACATACTTTAGTGTTGCGGGACCTCAAAGAGAATACGTTCAGTGTACCCACGGTCTTTTTGACCCGACAATGGATCCTGCCCCACTGCTTGATCAAAGAGCTTCTGGAGATTACCTTCCTGTTCCTAAAAAGAGAGAGTTTAGTCCACGCATACAACAAATTCCTAATGACAATTCCGAGCTTTCACAGTCAGCACAAAAAGTGAAAGAATTGGTTAAATCTCAACCTATAACGCAATTTACAGTCACCCTATATAATTGGGGTGATGTCACGATCTCTGACACCTCTGTTTTGGGGAATACAGAATCTCGTACGTACAGATGGTGTGCGCAAGATATTCACCATTATTTCCGCATCAGTAGTCAATACCATCGAGTGATGATCCTTTTACGAGGGCACGAGCATGCGTTTCAACATGTTAAACATAAGGAAAATGTGATTGTGACCACTCTTACCGTTGGAGTCGATTGTCCTCATCAACCAATTCCCAACCAGTCTGACCGCGCCTATATCATCACACCAGCACCCAAAGTTGAAAACTGGATAAAAAAGGCTATTTTAAGAGCAGCGGGGAGCAAAGCAACAGACAAAATAACAGATTCACATCCCCTCGTTAACGCGATAGTATAAAAGTAGTCGAGAGGCGAAAGAACGTATGACAGCTCAAACAATAGACCTTCGCCCAGCAACTCCCTATCAAGATTGGCAATCTAAGCAGCCCATTTTTTGGGGAACGACAAATTCTCCTTCAGCTCCCCAAATTGACGCAGCGATTGTCAGCAAAATTCGGGATGAGGTCATTGCAGCCAACTTTCAGACTAAAGAACCCAAGGTCATAACCGTTGGCCCTGTCACTGCTTACCCACGTGAAAAATATTCATTATTATCCCTTTTTTTAATCGCCGTCAAAGAAGCCTACAGAGAAGGGAATTTGCTAAAAAATAGTGTACAAATAATTGCCGGTATTTTTACAGCTGCGCTAGGAATGATTCTCCTAACATGCGCCCTTTGCGCCGCCGCCGGACTTTTGCATGCGAAAAATGGCATTCTTCACTTGCCAACAATACTGGCCGCTGCATTATTAAGCGGGATTGCCATAGGAAAGTTTATTCACTGCGCCATTGATAAGCTTAAAAAAGATGACCCTCTTTCCTTATTTGCAATTCTTGAAAAATTAAAGCAAATGAACCAATATTCTCATACTTTAACCCAGGGCATCCAACAACACCCCTCTTCTGTAGGAGATATTGATTTAGCAACGCTTGCCAACGACAAGGATGAGGATGGATGGCTCGATCCCCTTTCTTTTGACATAATTCCTAAAGATAAGATTCGCGCGCCCTACTATTTTTTGATTGGGAAATATGTCACCCATATTGAGAATGCTTTAAAAGTCATCCTTAATCATTCCGACGAGGTCAATCACAAATTCCGCCATCCTATTGAAAACCGCTTTATGACAGAGGAGGAACACACAAAATTTCTTAAGGAAATCTGCTCGTTGTTTTTTATTACAGAAGCAGAATTTTTAAACCTTTGGGAAGTTCGTTCAAGCTTTGAAATACCCAACGCTCTCCTCACAAAAACAAATGATCTACGCTGTATGTTTAGAGTATTTGATTTCCATCATTTAATTCCAAAAACCATCAAAGACCAGTACGTAAAAAATATATTGCGTCATGATCAAATCGATTTACTCGCACGACTATGGGTATTGCTAGCAAAACCGAATAAATGGTCATTTGATTTCCCTGATGGCTGGATTGAACTTCCTATGCAAGACGACGAGAGCCCGACACGCCTCTGTGCATTAGTCCCAAATGTAGCTGGGTTTACATTTCCACCAGCAATCTATTTATCTAAATTCTTAACGTCGTTCGAAGAATACAAGGCAAAATCTATGCAGTCTCAGAACGATACAACGATATTAGAGCTAGGACGATTTTCCCCCTCCACCGATGAAGGCTTTTTATTTAAATTCATCAATCCCGATCAGACTCATAGCTACACGTTTTTCATTTTTAAAGAGGACGCTCTATTCCGCCTGATAACGATTGCCCATCAGGATCATTTCGCTACATTTTCTATCCTTTTTAAAATGGTGATCTGTTCATTTCGCTTAGGAGATGATGTCGCTCCTACCACCCCTGAGAAATTGGCAGAATTTGAGCGATTAACAAATCAGAGGTAATTTTTCATGGTCACCCCCCCCCTGTAGATCGAATATCATGTTTTCAACCCAGTGGCATGGAATAGGGCTCCTGGTCCTTGCAACCTTTTCTCTGATTGTATGGATTTACCGTAGGAGCATTTGGGAGTTTTTTTACTCTTCGAATCCTCCTCAGAAAGCCAATCTATCTCCAAGCATCCCTATTAAACTAGAGGCATCGGCGTGAGATACATTCAGAACTTTTGACTGGAAGCAACCAGCTTCTTCAGCTATGCTGCTTTCAAAATTTTATAGGAAGGGAGCACTAAAACAATGAAATACTACATTGCAACATCACTTTCAAGGGCACCAGCCCATCGCATAGTAAAAGATGCGCTAACTATCTGCGGCTATGAAATCTCCTATGACTGGACGTTGCATGGTAGTGTAAAGTCTGTTAGTAAAGAGCGCCTCAGAGAGGTAGCTATACTTGAATTGGAGGGTATTGCAAAGGCCGATTTTGTTGTTGTCCTTCTTCCCGGAGGCGGCGGAACTCATCTTGAGCTGGGTTTTGCGATTGCAAAAGGCAAAAAAGTCTTTCTGCACTGCGAAGATTCTTTAGTATTTGAGCTAGGACCTCAGACAAATGCATTCTACCACCATCCTGATGTGACCCGCCTTTGTTGCCCCCTCTCTGAAGTTGGTGCAACGGTGAGCTCCTTGCTCACACAGCCAGCCGCTCTTCTATAGAGTTAACCTAATTCAACGTTTTTGACTTCCTTCACTCCATGAATGGAGGAGATTCCTAAAATTCTCCTAAAAAAAAAGCATGCTACATTATACTCGGTGCTCATGAAAAAAAGTATTTTTTGCATCGTTATGTTGTTCTGTCTTCCGAGCACCTACGCTCAAGAAACGATTCAGCAAACCTTGAGAGATACCTTTTCTGCCATTCTCAGAGGCAATCTGGAGCCAAAATACATCATTCAATATCCAGATACGCCACAAAATCGCGATCTTCTTATTGAAGAAATCTGTCAACTTTACAGCGGCTTTTTTACAGATGCCTTGCATGAAGAGAGCTTATGCGAAATTCTCAGACAAAATGGAATGTGGCTCCAGCTGCGTTATTCTTATGATCCAATCCCGTCTCCTGAACAAACAACTCTTTTCACCAACGCTCTGAAACAGTATCTCAGAAAAGTAATGGGCCGGAAGGAAGACAGGCGTATTTGGGTACACATTGGTTACGACTATGGCCCCACTTCAGCCCCCCTTGAATTTGCCTTTAAAGAAGCTGGCCTCAATAATGATTTTTACTACCTCCTTCCTTACAAAAGCCATACACACATTCACATCGATCAAGAGGTCATTAGTCTGAATCTGGACCTCAGAGGCCCACCTTTTTAAAGTATTTACTTTAGAGACAGTTCTGTTTATACCGGCCTCCATTGAAAAGTAAAGAATTTGGCAAGGAGGCGCCCTCAATTTGAGCCAGGCGGAGCCGATGCCGAAGCAACCCAACTTGAACAAGTTGGGTGATGCAGGCGGGTCTCAAATTGAGGGCGGTGCAATAGCGTTTAGTTTATAAAACAATCGACGATACCCCATTTTTCCACAAATTTGTCATACGCCCACTGGTTGTAATGGCTCACAAAGTACCGTATCGCTCCCGTGTGATTGGTTAATTGCTTGGAAAAGGCCACAGTCTCCCTCACCAAACGACTTACTCTCTGTCGGAGAATGCAGTTAACTCCTTCAATGAGACTTGTCTTCCCAGACTTTTTTTTACGGCAAAATGAACTTCGGCAGGAATAGCCCCTCTATAAGCATCCCATTCATCGGTATAAACA
>DASUCX010000142.1:0-3407 GCA_036275855.1 Rhabdochlamydiaceae bacterium | reverse complement strand
AATCCCCGCCATGAAAATCACAATACGACCCGTCATCTCCTCACGATGGGAAAATATCTCATCTCGGCGCTTCTCTTTATTCTCTCGTTGCCGTTTCAAATTGCCGCAATCGCCCGCAATTTAGGCGCGAAGATCAAAAACCTTTTTTAAGGCTGAACAAGCGCAGAGCTGTCCATGGCAATGCCCATGGCATGCATGCCGTTATCGACATAGAGGGTCGTACCGGTGACGCCGGTGGCTGTGGCCAAGAAGGCAGCTGCATAGCCGACTTCTTCGGCTTCGAGGTCTTTGGACATCGGAGCATTGGCCTTGGAGTAGGCGATCATGCTGTCGATGAAGCCAATTGCACGAGCGGCGCGGCTTCGGAGGGGTCCTGCAGAGATCGTATTGACGCGGATGCCCCATTTCCGTCCGGCTTCCCAGGCAAGCATTTTAGTGTCGCTCTCAAGGGCAGCTTTAGCTGAGCTCATCCCTCCGCCATAACCGGGGACGGCTTTTTCTGAGGCCATGTAGGTGAGGGAAATCGTAGAGCCGCCTACATTCATGTGAGGGCCGAAGTGTTGAAGCAGGCTCACAAAGGAATAAGCTGAAGAGCTCACTGCTGCGAGATAGCCGTTGCGAGAGGTCTCTAAGAGGGGTTTTTTCACTTCAGGTCCGTTGGCAAGAGAATGGACTAAGATGTCGATCTTGCCATAGTCTTTCGCGACCTGGGCAGCGACTTCAGAGATCGTATAACCGGTCGCGTCTTGGTATCTTTTGTTCTCCTTGATGTCAGCAGGGATGTCTTCGGGCCTGTCAAACGAGGCGTCTAAAGAGTAGACCTTGAGGTACTCTAACATTTTGCCATTCATGAGTTTGCGGGATTCATCGAATTTCCCCATGCTCCATGATTGGGTAAAAATCTTAACAATGGGAGTCCATGTACCAATCATGATTTCAGCGCCAGCCACTGCCAGGGCCTTTGCAATTGCCCAGCCATAGCCTTGATCATCGCCGATCCCTGCAATAAACGCTTTTTTACCTTTGAGATTCACGGGTATACCTCATTAGAGGTCGGAGTATACCAGGGGTTGAGACTACTTTCTATATTTTTTCATCATCAGACGTTTCCACCCTTCGGCAGTGAGGAGACGGGGGCTTGGAGGGAGATCTTTATGAGGCTTAGAGGCTTCAGGCTCTGGAGGTTGATCCTCAGAGGCGACTTTCTTACCTCGGCTGAATAGCTTCTTGAACATACATCCATCCTCAGGCTTAGTCTATAGGGGATTTCGGTCAAAGTCAAGATTTTTTTTTAGTCGCCTTTGTCAAAAATTTACGGTACGATCAATCGGAGAGGTAAGACGTGAAGTTTCCATCGGTTGCAGTATTTGATAAACATCTCAAAGAGGCTTTTCCGGACCATTTAGCCTCGATCTTTCTGATCGTCACTCCTGACGAGTATGAACGGCGCAAAAACATCGATAAGATCACTGCGCTACTCCAGAAAAAAGACGCCCATCTCCGTTTGGTGCGTCTTTCCGGGCTCGAAGACCCTCTTGAAAGGGTCAAAGAAGAGATTTTGACTCCCAGTCTCTTTGGCGGACTGACCCTGGTGATCTATGAAGCCGTCGACAAAATCAAAAACAATGCAGATCTCGGAGATCTTTTTGCCCATTTTTCTCCGGGAGTTCATTTGGTGCTGGGAGCGACAGGTTATAAAGCGGTCTCCGAGCTTTACCAAAAAGGAAAAAAAGAGATCGTTGCGCTCGACATGGGTGATGAAAAGCCGTGGGAAAAAGAGCGGAGGTTGCAAGAATGGCTCGTGCATGAGGCCCGTCGTCAGCAAAAGAGTCTCAATTCCGATGTTGTACAGTATTTGATGCAGCACTTAGGTCCAGACTTGGCAACGCTCGATCAAGAGCTCTCCAAACTCATTTGCTATGTGGGCGATAAGCCCCGGATTGAGCTGGAAGATGCCAAAGCGATCTGCGGCACTCGGGATCTCTTCACCGGATGGCAACTGGCAGAAAAGATCGTTTGGGAAAAAGCGGTGCCTCTTGGAGATAAAATTGCCGATATGGGATTTTTATTTCCGTTCATCGGACAACTCAGATACCATCTTCAACTTGGCTATCGTCTTGCCGAGCTGCTTGAATCAAAAGCCACTCTTGGTGATATTAAGCACCATTTTCCGTCTCTTCGCCCTCAGCAGATTGAAAAGTTTTCCGCGCAAGCTAGAAGCCGCAAACCCCGTTTTTTCCATCGGGGTTTAGAGATGTTATACCACTTAGAATTTGCCTCTAAGAGTTCTCCACTCGATATTGGTGTCCTCTTTGATCTTTTCCAAGCCAAATTATATGAAAAAGTTACTTCTTCTTCCTAATACTCTCCATGAAGCCTCTTCATGGAGTTACACGCCTCCCCAAATCGATGCCCTCATCGCAGAGAGCGATAAAGGGGGATATCAGTATCTGAAACGGTTTGGCATGCCAAAAGTCCCTGTTTATCTTCTCAACGAGCACACGGAAAAACCGGCAGAGCTTTTAAAAATTCCAGAAGAGATTGTCGGGCTTATCAGCGATGCGGGGCTGCCGTGTCTTGCCGATCCAGGGTCGCCTTTGGTTGCAGTTGCTAAGAAGAAAGGCATCGCTGTAGAAGCCTTGCCGGGGCCAAACTCCCTCATGATGGCGCTGCAGCTATCGGGGTTTTCAGGGCAGGCATTTGCGTTTCATGGATACTTCCCTTACGAAGGGTTGGAGGCTAAGCTCGGTAGTCTTCCCAAAGGAATAGCCCATGTTTTCATTGAGACACCTTACAGAACAGAAAAGCTTTTTAAGCGGTTGCTATCGTATTTACAGCCGCAGGATCAACTTTGTGTGGCTTGTGAACTCATGGGGCCTAATGAATTTGTCGAAACTCACTCTGTTCAAGAGTGGAAAAATCGGTCGCTTCCTTCGGGAAAGCCGCGAGCGGTCTTTATACTGCGGTTATACCGCAGTATATTATTTGGAAGCAGTGACACTGATCCTGTGATAAAGAGCCATGCTCAGGACTGAAATGAGCGCAATACAGACACAGGTAACAAAGAGCATTCCTACTCTGTTATGGACATCAGGGGCATTCAGAGTCACTTGTCTAGGAGCTTTTTCTGATGGGGGAGCAGCAGATTCTACAGATGGTGTCGTAGGGGGACTTGAAGCTGATGTGGTGGTTACAGTAGCGGTTGGAGGGCTTGCAGAAGTGGGCTGAGATTCAGCATCAAGTTCTAATGCACAAGCATCAATTCCTTTTTGGATTTCAGCTATATTCTCCGTGTTTTCTGGAGGTGTAAACTTCTTAAGAAAGGTAAACATATCAATGAGCATTTTCAGCGCTTGAACTGGAGTATAGTGTTGTGATTCGTATAGAGAAGTTCTTTCCTTATAAAG
>DASUCX010000141.1:0-7160 GCA_036275855.1 Rhabdochlamydiaceae bacterium | reverse complement strand
CGTCAAAGCCCCGGGGTTTGTCTATCAAAAAGAGGGCAGTATTATTAATACGGCCTCCTTTTTGATAGACGAACCGCGGGAGCTTTCACGCAGGTCAAAATGAAAAAATTCACCGCCCCACAGTATAACTAAAAGCGGCTAAAAAGCTTTTGAAACAAGATTTGGTTTCTCTGATCCAACAACAACATATCACCAGAGCATCTTTGGACCCGTATACGCAAAATAAAAAAATTAAACGGCTCGGTATTAAGGAATGAGTTCAAGTGATCAATTATAGACGATCGCACGCAGCCTGAATCGATGGCACCGTCGGGCTAAAAGTCGTCAGAATTACCGCTGCTTTTGGAAAAAGCGCAGCGTCTTGCGGATCTCTCACAGCAAATAGGACAACCGGCTTTCCCGACTCTAGGAAAGCCTGGATGAGCTTTGCTTGAGCTTCATTTTTCCACGAATTATAAGAACAAAACGCAATCACATCGGCAGTATTAGCACTTTCGATGACTGCCGCTACCGCGGCCTCTGTTGGATTTAGCCCCTGAAAGAACACCGTCTGGCCCATTTTTGCTAGCGAAGTTTGCTGGACAGACTCTTTGAGAAGTTGAGGCGCTATCACTACGACTTTCTTACCTACAAAAGAAATCTGCTGATTCTTCATGATCTGCACTGACAAGGCAGCGATTTTCTTAGAAAGCGCCTCATGCTCTGCCATTTTTACGGAGCTTTCTGTCCTAGAAGGATTTACAAGGTATTTATTTTTCAGCTCTAGTACTTTTTCTACCGCTTGATCCAGCCGCTCTTCGGAGATCTGACCGCTTTTTACGGCATCGACTAATCTCCGATGGATTCTGCGGATATCGCTCACCGTCAGCTCAAACTTCGAATCACCAATCAGCTGCCTTCCACCGAGCGTTAAAATATCACAACCTGCTTTCAAAGCTTGGACTGCAGCCTCATCGACAGATCCACATTTCTTAAGCACGCCCTCCATGACAAGAGAGTCTGTCATAATGACTCCTTGAAATCCCAGATCTTTTCTTAAGAAATCAACTGTTTTTTTCGAGAGTGTGGAGCAGTTGTCGGGATCTAGTGCCGGCATGAGAAGATGAGCTGTCATGATCATATCTGCTTGTGAAGCAAGCTTGGCAAAAGGTTTCAGCTCAACCCGCATCAGTTCTTTCTTCGATTTGTGAACAATCGGAAGGGCTAAATGCGAATCGACTTCAACATCTCCATGGCCCGGAAAGTGCTTCATGCAAGCAATCGTCCCCGCCTCCCGATAACCTTGTAAAGCTTTTCTTCCAAAGGCGATAACCATATCTGCTGAATCCCCAAATGAACGGATCCCAATGACCGGATTGCGCGGATTGCTATTGACATCGACCACGGGAGAAAGATTCATGTTAATGCCAACAGCTTGAAGCTCTTCGCCGATCGCAATGGCGCTCTCTTTTGCCAGCTTGAGATTTCTGGTCATACCAAGCGCTTTATTGCCGGGGAAAACCGTAAACCCTTGGGTGAGCCTCGTCACAATGCCGCCTTCTTGATCCGTGGTGATGAAAAGCCGAGGCCCTTCTGTCAGTTTTTGCAATCCCGCGCTGAGCGTTTTGACCTGCGCAGGAGACGTCAGTCCATTCGACCACGTGTAATAAATGAATCCTCCGACATGCATCTCTTGCACCAACGCTTTTGCATCCTCATTGGCTTCTTCTCCGTGGAATTGGACGATTAAAATCTGGCCGACTTTTTCTTCCAGGCTCATCTCTTTTGCAGAATAGGCAAAACAAGCCGTCATCATCAAACATGAAACGATTAATTTTTCAAACATAGGACCTCCTGTCCTTAAAACCTTACCAGTTTTTCAACATTCTTGAGAATAAAAGTAAATTTTGTCATCCTGCTCTTCATGCTCACACCGCGCAAAATCAAAGAAAAGCTCGCTGTCACACAAAAACAGAAGCTTTTCATTGAGAAAAGCCGCGAGGTCATCTCCGATCTCATCACTGGAAAAGATGGAAGAGTCGCCATTGTTTTGGGACCTTGCTCCATCCATGATCTTTCTGCTGCTTTGGAGTATGGAAGACGTGTACGAGCGCTCGCAGATGAAGTTGCCTCGACATGCGTCTTGGTGATGCGCGTCTATATTGAAAAACCCCGTACAGTGACAGGATGGAAAGGCCTTGCCTACGATCCGCATCTCGACGGTTCCAATGACATCCAAACCGGAATTTTCTGGGCTCGTGAGTTATTTTTAACGCTATCGGATTTAGGAATCCCCATTGCGACAGAATTTTTAAACCCTCTCTTAATCCCCTATATCCAAGATTTAGTTTCGTGGGGATTTATCGGAGCGCGCACGTCCGCCTCGCAGCCTCACAGAGAACTCGCATCTTACCTTTCTTGCCCCATCGGTTTTAAAAATAGTCCCGAGGGAGATGTCGATCAAGCGATCCATGCGATGATCGCAGCGGGATGTCCGCACCGATTCCCCCATCTCAACGATGATGGACAGATCGCCCTTGTAGAAAGCACCGGCAACCCGTATACCCATGTCGTCCTGAGAGGATCCCGCCTAGAGTCGAATTACGATCCTGCTTCGATTGCAGAGGCGATCGAAACGATGGATCTCCATGGGCTGAAAAATCGGATCCTGGTCGATTGCTCGCATGGGAACTGTCAAAAAGAGTATGAACGGCAAAAAGAGGCTTTTCAGGCCACTCTTGAGCAGTTCGAACGAGGCAACCGCAAGATCTTAGGCATGATGCTCGAAAGCCACCTCGAAGAAGGATCTCAGTACCTATCGGAAAGCCCTTCAAGCTTAAAATATGCCGTTTCTATCACCGACCCGTGTCTCGGATGGAATGAAACAGAAATGTTAGTCCGTTCCATCACAGCCTATTCACTCATCTAGTGTAATTAAATTCGCCCAGAGTTGATGTTTCCATTCTCGATAGACATGGTGGTCTGGCGTCATGATCTCCGCTGAATAAGTCAAAATCCCGCCTGTCTCATCGTACTCGTGATTAAGCAGGGAGTACACCTCATAGCCGAGACGGCTCTCAATCGGATAGACAAACGTCTTTTCCGTATGGTTTTTATAGATCACATGGAAGGTGATCTGAGGTTTTTGTTCTAACAGATCCGGAGGCACAGCCCATTGGAGGACAATCTTCTGCCCATGGGGAGGCATCCTGGGCTCCGGCGATCCGACATGGCTGCTGGCCAGATAGCTCGCGTCGATCGGAACCTGCCTGAGCGATAGATAATATTTATCACATCCTGCGAGGAACATTAGGCAGAAAAGCGCTGGAACGATAAACTTCTTACTCATGAACCTATCCCACTATTTGAAAATTTGCCTTTTTAAAACTTTTTCCGCATTTCTCAACGCCGCTTCTTGGCCTACTTATCCAAGTAT
Organism: Rhabdochlamydiaceae bacterium; assembly: GCA_036275855.1. GTDB lineage: Bacteria > Chlamydiota > Chlamydiia > Chlamydiales > Rhabdochlamydiaceae > PALSA-1444. Next base: position 3,745 of record DASUCX010000141.1, on the reverse strand, counting down.
GTCCTACGAAGCGGCGTTGAGAACTGCAAAAAAATCCTTCAAAAACCCAATTTTCCAAATAGTGGGATAGATTCATGGCTCACTCGGTTGCGTGCATTCTTTTTAGCAATTCTAAAATATTGCTGATTAAACGGCGCGATATTCCTGTCTGGGTGCTCCCCGGTGGAGGGATCGACCCAGGAGAAAACCCGGAAGCTGCCGCCTGCCGCGAAATGGAAGAAGAGACCGGCTACCAAGTAAAAATTGTGAGAAAAATCGCTGAATATACTCCCACAAACAGGCTGGCCAAGCTGACGCATTTCTATGAGGTCGCATCATGCGGCGGCGCTCCTAAAACAGGCGCTGAGACACGCGCTGTCGAGTTTTTTGAACTCGACAAGCTGCCGATCCTTCCCCCGCCTTACAAACAGTGGATCGCCGATGCATCAGCGCGGCATCCCACGATGCTAGAAAAACCAGTTGAAGGTGTCAATTACGCTACGCTGATGAAATTGCTTTTGCAACATCCGATCTTAGTCGGACGATTTCTGCTGACGAAGATAGGAATTCATATTAATCATTAAGATAGGTTCTACAGTCATAGAAATAAATCTTTTTGTTTTAACGATGACGAGGAGAGATGGATCTTTGGAGGTCTGTGAGGAGTAACTTCTCTTTGAAAAAAATCCACTTGAGCCTAGACTCTTGTATATGAGGGAGACTAGATGCAGTTAAAGCGAATCAAGAAAATCTTAATCGGTCATAAGAAGCACCTTTCGCGATTGGGTGTGCGAGCTTTGGCTCTTTTTGGCTCCGTGGCAAGAAACGAAGCCACGTCTAAAAGTGATGTGGATATCTTAATAGATGTTGATTCTAAAAGAGATTTATTTGCTTTTGTTGAGATCAAGAGCTATTTGGAAGGTCTTCTTGACTGTGAGGTCGACTTAGTGACTAAAAATGCTCTGCATCCTGCTCTTAAAGATCGGATATTGCGAGAAGCAAAATATGTCTTCTAGAGAATGGTCTTTTCGGATTCAAGATATCCTTTCAGCAATTGATAAAATTCAGCAATACATCAAAGGCATGACTCTTAATCAGTTCAAGAAAAACTCTCTAGTCATTGATGCTGTAGTAAGAAATATTGAAATTATTGGAGAAGCGAGCAAGGCTATCCCAGCAGCTGTTAGACGCTCTTATCCGGATGTCCCTTGGGAAAGAATGTGCGGGATGAGAGATATTGTCTCCCATCGTTATTTTGGCGTAGATATTCAAATTGTTTGGCGCACAGCAAGAAAATCCTTGCCTTCTGTTCGGCGAGAATTAAAGAAACCTATTTTGAAACCAAAACGACAACATTAGAACAACTCGGGCTTATTTGCATATTCTGCTGACGAAGATAGGGATTCACATTAATCACTAAAACACCCTCTAATGAGCTGCTCGAGCAAGTGTTTGTGTAATAAAGACATTCAAACTCACGCCTAGTGATTTAGCATGTACAACAAGCTTTGCATGCAATTCAGGTGGAATACGTAGGTTAAACGTGCCTGAAAATGTTTTTTCTGGCTTTTCTCCTCGTTTTTTGCACCAGGCAAGATAATCATCAACCGAATCCTTAAAAGCTTGCTCTAACTCATCTACAGAGCTCCCTTGAAAGGTAATGATGTCTCTTAAACCAACAACTTCACCGTGAAAGATTTTAGCCTCGTCATCAAACTCGACATGTCCAATATAGCCTTTATATTTCATCATTGCTTTTTCTCCTCTGGTTCTATTCCAGCGTTCTCTAAGAATTTTCTCAAAGACACCAAAGCACCTTTATCAGTTTCTTTCCTTGGATGGGGTCTATGAAAAACAGCCCTCACCCCTCTTAGCGCAATTCGTACTCTTGAGCCTTCGCCTTCTTCAATCTTTGCACCTAAATGAATCAGTAGCTTCTCATAATCCTTCCAGACAACATTCGATTGAACGGAAACCGCCCGAAAACAGGGATGGAAAATAGTTACGAAAAACTTCCCCACGCTTGTGTTGTAGATGCAACCGGAAAAACAGAAATCAAATGTTTTATATGCAACATGGAAGGTCCTCTTTTTTATTCATGGAATTGTGATATTTACGCTACTGCTTTCATTGCCTTGCACATTTAAAGTGGTCACAGAATAGAGTGTCTTAACTCCTTTCTTCCTGTCGTGATCTTTATAGCGCAAGGTAGATGGTGATAAAGTCGCAATTTTTTCACCATCGCGATAGATATTATAGCCTGTGATTTCCGTCCCGGAGAGAGTGGGCGTCTGCCAGTTCAAATCATTGAACCACTCGTATCTTGCGCCACTGTTGTTTTTCTTCTGGCGGCCCGTGAGGTTGCTTGGCGGCAAAAGCGGCGCGAAGGAGAAGATCACCCCGTTGTTGCTCGTGCCTCCCGACCGTGCCGTCCCGTAGAAGATCCCGCCATTTAAGGTCAGGGCGACTTGAGGATTAGCGCCGTGGGTACCGTCGAAATCGTAGAGGTCGATGTAAGTGGAGCTCGAAGGGTCGAAGGAGAAGATCACCCCAAAGCCGATCGCACCTCCAGCAGCTGCTGTCCCGTAAAAAACCCCGCCACTTAAGGTCAGCGTGGCTACAGGATGACGGCCGTTGGTGTTGTCGAAATCGTGTAGATCCGTGTAGGTAGATGTCGAAGGATCGAAGGAGTAGATCACCCCAAAGCTGCTCGGACCTCCAGCAGTTGTCGTTCCGTAGAAGACCCCGCCACTTAAAATCAGCGCAGACTGAGGATTAGCACCGTGGGTGCCATCGAAATCGTGTAGATCCGTGTAGGTAGATGTCGAAGGGTCGAAGGAGTAGATCACCCCGTTGCCCGCACCTCCGAATGCTGTCGTCCCGTAGAAGACCCCGCCATTTAAGGTCAGCGCGGCCCCAGGTTCACTGCCATGGGTGCCGTCGAAATTGTGGACGACCGTGTAGGTAGAGCTCGAAGGGTCAAAGGAGAAGATTACCCCATTGCCGCTCGTACCTCCCACCTGCGTCGTCCCATAGAAGACCCCGCCATTTAAGGTCAGCGCGGCTAAAGGATTAGCACCGTGGGTGCCGTCGAAATCGTGGAGGTCCTTATAGGTAGATGTCGAAGGATCGAAGGAGAAGATCACCCCATCGCCGCTCGCGCCTCCCACAGATGTCGTCCCGTAAAAAACCCCGCCATTTAAGGTCAGCGCAGCTGCAGGACTAGAGCCGGGAAAAGCACCGCCGTTGCCAGTGAAATCGACCAGATCCGTGTAAGTAGAGCTCAAAGGGTCGAAGGAGAAGATCACCCCGTTGCCGCTCGTGCCTCCCACCTGCGTCGTCCCGTAGAAGACCCCGCCATTTTGCGATGATAAGGTCAACGCAGCGAAAGGATCGCTGCCGTTGGTGCCGGCGAAATCGAAGAGGTCTGTGTAGATCCCCCCGTTCGACGCATGGCCAGTGTTCAGCCCTAAGCAACAAAACAGCGACCACAAAACCACCACAACCCTACGTACAAGCCTCATGATTTCACTCCTTAACTTATTGAGTATTATGAGACTATAACCCTTTCGTCTACAATATAATCAAGAAAAAAATATGAACGAGAAAATAACGACGCTGATGATATACCGACCTCCATTGAAAAGTAAAGTTTTGGCGTCGTCGGGCAGCCACTAAATTTGAGACCCGCCTGCATCACCCAACTTGTTCAAGTTGGGTTGCTTCGGCGTCGGCTCTGCCTGGCTCAAATTGAGGGCGCCTTCTT
>DASUCX010000140.1:0-9782 GCA_036275855.1 Rhabdochlamydiaceae bacterium | reverse complement strand
CTACATTTGAGCGCGTCAAAGCGCCTAATTTCCACGATCGCAAACAGCATTGTATTTGCCTAATACTATGCTATTTGCGATCGTGGAAATTAGGCAGCTTTCACGCAGCTGAAATGTAGGGTTTTTACTGAGGATTGGTATTACTTAATACTGCGCGCTTTACGATCGATTAACCCCGGGAACTTTCGCTGCGGTCCCATCCCTATTCTTATTCATGACAGAGCACTAGGGATTCTGTATCGTCGCAATCGCTTCTAAAAAAATCTTCTCATAGTGCTCTTTAGAAAAAAGCTGGGCTTTCTCGCTTTTTAGATAGGTTTGGATCCTGTCGAGATACCCTTGGTACTCTTGCTTGGTCATTGACTTCAAGTAGACATAGAGTTCATCGAGCGACGCAAATTTCCGCCGGTCGATAAAACAGTCGGCTGGAATGAACTCTGTGACATTGGCGGGGCCCCAATAGACAGGAACATTTCCTGCCGCAAAGCAATCAAAGATTTTCTCAGAAATATAGCCCGGAACATCGCGGCAATTTTCATAACAGATGCTGAACTTGTAGTTTTTAATGACACTGATCTTATCACTCACAGGCCCGCGGTATGACTTGTAGGCATTTTTATCCCAATGGCGCCCGTAGAATTCAAATCCCTCTTCGCCGACTTTTTCAAAGAATTCAATCGCCTTCACACGGTGACTATAGAGTTCTTGGGGATACTTACGAGGATACTTGGGAAGGTTTGGAACATGTCCAGAGACCAACGTGCAGAACTTCTTTTCCTCAAAAGGGACGACATCGGAAATCATCGACTGTAGGACGGGATAAAAAAACTTAAAGTACTTCTTGTTATCTACGAGATCATCGTTCCACGTATAGATCTTTGAAAAACAGTCGTGGAGCTTCGGATAATACATTTTTCTCAGCCGGATCTCAGGCTCCCACATGAAAAGAACCGTTTTTTCTTTCGGCAGTTTTGCAACGTGGTTATCGCGGTAAAAGTAGTGAGGAATATTCATGAAGATGATCTTCCGGAGATCTGGCTTTAACTCAATTGATTTAGGATAGTCCAAGGAAAATTTTCTCAAGATCTTGCCAAGCATCGTGTGGCTCTTCTTAAACCCTTTTCCATACTGATCGGTATCGGTCTCGTAAACCGTTGCATCGACATGATGTTTCTTTAAAAAGGCATTGCAACTCTCCGCCGTACCGACCCCATTGAACATCACCTCAACGCGATCAGCAGAAAGAGCTGTTAGAAAAAGAAAAGACATTAAAAATAGTTTACTCATCCTATGACGACTCGATGCTTTCGACAATGATCGTGTTCGTGGCGCCTTTGATCCAGAAGGGCGATCCTGTGATGACGACGATGAGATCTTTGGGTTTCAAAAGTTTTGCTTTGACCGCAAAGCTAGAGAGTGTTTTGATCGCATCGGAGACACTGGCTTTCTCTTTTGTTTTTACCGGAATCACTCCCCAGAAAAACGCCATCTGGTGATACGCTTTTTCATTAGGGGTCATCGCAAAAATGGGCATCTGCGGCCGAAACCTCGACGTCAGCCGGGCTGTCGATCCACTACTCGTAAAAACAAAAAGCGCTTTTGCATCTGCGCTATACGCCGTTCTCACCGCTGCACCGGTCACCGATGTTGAGACGTCGGCAAACCCTAAAGCCACCTGATGGGCAAAAAAATCTCTATACGAAAAATCTTGCTCGGCTTCACGGATGATGCTTTTCATCATTTTGACCGTCTCAATCGGATAGCTGCCGACGGCAGTCTCTCCTGAGAGCATGACCGCTGAAGAACTGTCATAGATCGCATTGGCCACATCGGAGACTTCCGCCCGTGTCGGCCTCGGATTCATGATCATCGATTCAAGCATCTGAGTTGCCGTCACAACCGGTTTGGCTACATGGAGCGATTTTCGGATCATCATCTTCTGCAGCCCCGGAACTTTCTCAATCGGCAGTTCCACACCCAGATCTCCCCTTGCGACCATGATCCCATCGGCCGCCTCTAAGATCGAATCGAAATTCTGCACCCCGAGACTATTTTCAATTTTAGCGATCACTAAAATATCAGGTTTGCCTTGGGAAGCAAGGAGCTTTTTGATCTCTTTCACATGATCCTCTGACCGGATAAACGACGCAGCAATGAGATCGACATCGTTTTTGCACGCAAACGTGATATCGCTAATGTCTTGCTTGGTCATCGCAGGGAGTTTCACTTGAGCATTTGGAATACTGACACTTTTATGACTCTTGATCATCCCGGCATTTTCCAATTCCAACAACACACCCTTAGCAGAAACTTCAACAACTTTGGCAATGATGTAGCCGTCATCAAAAAGAAGCCGCATCCCTTTCTTCACATCGTCCAAAACTTCAGGAGGAGTCAGTGAAATGTGCTTCTCATCCCCCACCACTTCTTTTTTCACGAGCAAGATCTTTTGCTTCGCTTTGACAGGCAAAGCGCCATTTTTGATCCCTCCGAGGCGGATTTCAGGGCCCTTCGTGTCGACCATAATGGCGAGTGGCACCCTTTTCATGTCGCGGGCCTTCTTGAGGTTTTGAATGACTTTCCCGTGCTCCTCATGCGTGCCATGGCTGAAATTGATCCTGGCAACGTTCATCCCGGCGTCGATCAGCTCGACGATTTTATCATAGGAAGAGCCCGCAGCGGGTCCTAGTGTGCAGATAATTTTTGTCCGTGTCATGAAAGTCATCATGAACCTATCCCCATAAATTTCTCAATGCCCATTTCATCCTGCATCAACGCTGCGGGCTCCGCGGCGACCACAATAGCGCACAACATGCTCTTTGTCAGCAGCTTAAGCGACAAATCCAAGAAAGTTGTGCATATAGATTTTAAGCCCACCTTTCTTTATAATACTCTTACCCTATGACGGTACAAAGAGTAGAACTTCACAACGATGTACTTATGCTATTCTCCCGGTTTGCCGACCGTCAAACTTTGGCAACCCTCAGGCTTGTTTCGAAACTGTTCGCCTCTTCCGAAACGCTCTACGAGCGCCTTTTTGGGCTGGAGCATCATAACCTAAACCTTAGCCAGATTCAATGCCTCTCTTGGAAAGAGCGGCGCACTCAACGCATTCTCGCCGAGCGCAACTTGTTGAATGGATTATTTCATCAAGAGCTGATCTTTACACCTCCTCCTGAAGCGCTCCACTTAGAAACCTGGGCGCTCCAAGAAAAACAATTTATTTCCTATTGGGTAGAACAGACCAACCTACTCACCTTCTTTCTCTACGAGGTACAAAAGAAAAAAACGCTCTCGTTCACTATCCCTCTTGCATTCCGTATTAGGGGCTTTTTTGCTTCCTTTGAAGAGTTGGATGGTGGCATGCATGTTTCCATCACTACTTTCTATAACAACCAGCGCACATTTTTCTTGTTAAAAGTGGATGACGGAGCATTAACAGAAATTCAGCGTTACACTTCTAATGAAATCTTTTCTTCATTCAAATGGATTTTCTGCAAAAACTCTCAATCCTTTCGCCTTGCCATGACAACTGAAAATCGGCTGCAAATCTCGACAACGCCAACATCCTGCAACACCAAGTATTTTGCTACAAATGTATTTATTGGTGGGCACTTTTTTTGGGACGAACGCTCTCTGCTAATGCTTCATTACCCTGGTATAGAACCTAGAGATGACCTTATCACTATTTGTGATTTTGATACGTTAGAGGACTGTTTTTATTTAGAAACGCCATGGCTCCCTGTTAAAAGAAAGGCTAAAGTACTATTACAAGACAAAAAGCTTACTGTTTTTCAATATAACACTGCAGAAGCCTGTGTCTTTGAAATTCCATCTTTCCCAAAAACAGCCGTGACATACCGATACTCCTGTAAGTTTAGTGCTTCTGCAAACTCTCTGCCCATTTACCTCAAGGACAAATTGTACTACATGTCTGTTTGGGATTCGTCCATGTCCTGCTGCAGAAATATCGGCTTGGCAAACCCTAATTCATTAGAATTCATCGATGTTTATGTATTTCCAACTGAAACCAACCTAACCCCTTATGAATCTCAGGGTCTTCCCGCCATGCTTGCCGATGATGGGAAGCAGGTTTATGTTTTGAATTATAATTTCACTCCCACCTTCGGAGAAGAGTGTGAGGCAAGTATCTTAAAAGTTAACGCTTTTATCCACCGATTCTGGAAAGAGATCCTTTCAATATTTTGTGTTTTCGGATTACTGCCCTTTCTGGTGTGGAAAAGTGTTATTAGTCCGACAATAGTGAAAGGGAGTGCGATTACGCTCCTATTTTTCGCAGTCATTGCAAACCGGTAACTCTAATCCACTTTTATCCCACGACCAAATTGTCAATTCTTTTTTGTGAAAAAAAATGCCCTGCTAAAGAAAATTCTACGCATAGATTTTAACCCCGCCCTTCTTTATAATATTCCCCCATTATGGTAACACCACTTCACAACGATACACTTTTGAACATCTGCCATTTTGCCGATCGGCAAACCTTGGCAACATTCAGGCTTGTTTCGAAGCTATTCGCTAATTCCGAAACGCTCCACGAGCGCCTTTTTGGCCTGGAACATCCCAATTTAAACCTCACTCAGATTCAGGTCCCCTCCTGGCAAACGCTGCGCATTCAACGCATCTTAGCCGAGCGCAACTTCTTCAATGGATTATTTCAGAAAGAGTTGATAGATTTCCCCCCAGAAGCAGAGGACTTAATAACCCAGGAGCTTCAAGGGAGACCCTTTGTTGCTTATACTATAAATTGTTCAGACTGTATAGAAAAGGCACATCCACCCGCCTTCTTTCTCTACGACGTACAAAAGAAAAAAACGCTCGAGTTCCTCATCCCTCTCCCATTCAACCCTAACATGGACACTGGTTTCATCCTTGAAGAGTTGCATGGTGACATTTATGTGGCAATCCGGTGCAACTATGATGATCAGTACATCTTTTTCTTGGTAAAAGTAGACGATGAAAGATTAACAGAAATTCAGCGATACACGGCTGGTCAAACATTTCCTTCATTTAAATGGATTTTTTGCAAAGAAACTAACGCCTTTCGCCTGGCCATGGCAACTGAAAATCAGCTCCGGATCTCGACAACGCCAACAGCCTGTATTACCAAATATTTTCATAGTGAGGTATGTATTGGCGGACACTTTTGTTGGGGCAACCGCTCCCTGCTAATGCTTCATTTCCCGCGTATAGACCCACCTGAGAAAGCCAAAATCTCTGTTTATGATCTTGATACATCGGAGACATGTTTTACTTTAGATACACCACATTTTTCTTTGGGAAGACCGGCTGAAGTATTGGTGCGAGGGCAGGAGCTTACCATTTTTCAATATTACAGTAACTTAGCCTATTTCTTTAAATTTTCATCCTCCACAAAAATGTCCCAAATTCTATCCTCCAATAGTTTTTTGGCTAACACAAACTCGAGGCTGACCTACCTCAATGGCAAAACGCGATACATGACCGTCTTGGATTCATCTACGACTTCCTGCAAAAGCTTCTGTTTGTCAACGCATCATTCATGGGAATTTGGCGGCTTTTTTGTATTTCCAGCTAATTCCACTCTAATCCCCTGTGAGTCACAAGGTCTTCCTATACTGCTTGCCGAGGAAAGCGCTGTGAATAGAATTGAGTATAATACCGAAGATAGCGAAGATAGTTCCGAGGATAGAGCCGAACATAGAAGTAAAGTTTATGTTTTGAATTTTAACTTTACTCCCACTCCCGGACAAGAACGAACGGATGCTATCTTAAAAATTGACGCTTTTATCTGCAGATACTGGAGACAGATCCGTTCGGCATTTGGCGATGTCGGCTTATTTGCTTTTTACTTGTGGAAAACCCGCAAAAAATTACCCTGATTGGTATAGAAGGGATGCTTTTGCATCCCCTCACTGTATTCCACTATTTTTGATGCAGTTCACATCCGACATGAGCAATGGGGCCATTCTCTGTGTTGTGGAACGCGGCGTTTAATTTCCCTGTGAAAAATTCTGAAAACTCTTTCCACCGTTTCCTGTCTAGGCTGAATAAAAACGTCTCTCCATGGCATTTGACAAAGCAGGTTTTGAGGATTTTCATGCTCGAATGGCCCGCTGATTCTAAACCTAAAAACTCTCCCTGCAAAGAGAAAGTCAAAGGCATGACCGTCCCGGCTGGGCATTTCACGACAACATCGGGCAGCTTCCCTTGAGTAAAACTTTCAATATTTTCATCGGTAAGATCATATAAATTGACCACTTGCTCTGCTACGCACATTGCAGTTGCTAAGATTCCCATCAGCATCATTTTCTTCATCATAAAGGCTCCTTTACTACACTTGTAGTATTTACGGTTAAAAAAAGGCACTAAAAAATCCAAAACTGTCCAAAAAAGAGTACAGTCAAAAGGCTAAAGGCAAAAAAGGCTTGGAGCATCCTCACTCCAAAGGGGCGTTTCTTTGCAGGATTGACAAGGAGTTTCACTCTCGAGAGCAATTGTCCCTTCTCCACAAAAAACATCACCGGCAGACACGGAGAACTCTTTTGGGCTCCGCGGGCTGCCTTTGCAATCGCACTGGCTAAATCGATGGGCAAGAGATTAAATTTGGAGATTTTTGCATCACAGGCAAGCTCTTGGGAAAGCGATAAGCGCGACAGCCATTTTTTTGTCGGGATCCACCAGAATAAAGTCGCCAGTATGTGCTGCGCTGATCGTAAGGCAGAATCTTTCCAGCGGAGGTGGTCGAGCTCATGAACAACGATCGCTTCAAACTCGCTTTGAGAAAGCTTTTCTATCAATTTTTCAGGGAAAATAATCGTGCGATGAAAGGCACAAGGCACCTCAACTTCGGTTGAAGTGAAAATTTTGGTGTTTTTCAGAGCCCTTTGAATCAAGGCTGAGACGGAGCGCAAACAGGGTGACGCTTGAACAAGGAGCTCCTTCACACCTTTTCTGGCCCTGAGAGCTTGCAAAAGCCCCAGACTGCATAGTCCAGTTGAAACAGAAAAGACGAGAAGGACGGTGATTTTGATCCATAAAGGATCGACCGAAAGAGCGATCACATCGGCGACCGTGAATGTTTTTCCTCCCTCTACGGAGAAATAAATCCCGGAACTTAATGGGTAAGAGAGGGTCGCGGTGATGGCACGTGTCCCCGGCGCGCAGAGTAACGGGTTGATCTCAGAACTGAGCGCCCATCTGGAAGAGTTATAGAGAAAAAAATCGAAGGCGACTTTAAAAAGAGGAAGGCTCAAACAGAGGGCCACCATTCTTGGGTGCTGGATTCTAAAGGCCCACAATAAAAATTTCACCAGCAGCGCGATGGTCGCAAATGCAAGCGCGCTATTGATCAAAATATTAAAGGCATAAATCCAGAAGAGGTTCATTTTTTGCCCTTTTTTGTTTCCTGAATCCGTTTTTCCATCTCGGCAAGTTCTTCCTCGGTGATGTCATTAGATTCTAGGAGATAGCTAATCATTGAAGCCGCTCTTCCTCCAAAAATTTTCTGCTTTAACCTTTCTAGAAGATGGGATGGAGCAGTTTTTTTTGAGGGGTTCATACAATAATGGTACTGCAGTCCGATCCGCTCGCGCTGTAATTCTTTTTTTTCAACGAGGCGGGACATGACCGTCATGAGCGTGGTGTACTTGTCACCACCGCCCATAAGTTTTAAAACATCTTTCACAGTGAGCTGCTCGTGCGTTTTAAACAGCGCCAGAATCGCAAGCTCAAGCTCTCCAAATAGTCGTTTTTTTGTCATAGCACCGGATATTACTACGATTGTAGTATTTTAGTCAAATATTCGAAAATAGGCTATAGTGACTGGCTATGAAAATTGTTTTGAAAAAGGTACGGGTCCACAATCTTAAAAATGTCGATCTAGAGCTTGATCCCAATCAATTTATTGTCTTTTCCGGAGTCTCAGGGTCGGGAAAATCTTCGCTGGCCTTCGATACGATTTACGTTGAAGGGCAGCGGCGGTATGTCGAATCGCTTTCTGCCTATGCGAGAAGACAACTCGGCGACTTTCCAAAACCCGAGGCGGAGCTGATCTCCGGTATCTCTCCGACGATTGCGATCGAGCAAAAAACAGCAGGCCGCAATCCCCGATCGACAGTGGGAACGATGACAGGCATCTACGATTTTTTACGTGTCCTCTTTGCTAGAACAGCCATCGCCCACTGCCCTGTCAGCGGGGAAGTCGTCGCTCCACAAAGCACTTTGCAGATCATGGAAACGATACAGGCGCTTCCCAAGGGAACCCGCCTGCTCATCTTGAGCCCATTTGCCAAAGCAAAAAAGGGAGAGTTCAAAGACGATTTTGCTGAACTGTTGCGTCGCGGCTTTACTCGGATCCGGTTAGATGGCGCTGTTATTGAACTCACCGAAGCGATCCGCGTCGACAAACAAAAACCGCACGATATCGACCTCGTGATGGACAGAATCGCCCTTCCCGACAACGACCGGATCAAAGAAGCGGTGACGCAGGCCCTGGACCTTGGCAAAGGGGTCATGAGCATCTTGAACCCCGAGACAAAAGAAGAGACGCTATTTTCCCAGCATGCCTATGCATTCAAGTCAGGACTCTCCTATCCCCCATTAGAGCCGCACGACTTTTCATTTAACCATCCGCTCGGAATGTGCCCTTCATGCCAGGGTCTTGGCGTGACTCGTACGTTTAATCTCGATTTGATCATTCAATCAGACCTGAGTATCGCCGACGATTGCTGCTCAGTCGCTCCCTCGTATACCACGGTCCGGTATGGCAACATCTACAACAATCTCGCAAGACTCATCAAATTCGACATCAAGACGCCATGGAAAAAACTTTCCGAGGAGGCAAAACACGTTTTTCTCTACGGTCTTCCAGACAAATGGGTCCGGATGAATTTTGTCCATCCGCACAAAAAATCTCGCTGGATGGAGTATATCAAATGGCGCGGCGTGCTGAGCGAAGCTTTAGATCGGTATCAAGCGGCAACCAGCGAAGTTTACCGGGAGAACATGCATGAACTGATGGAAGAGTCGCTGTGCCCTGCCTGCAAAGGTAGCCGAATCAAGCCATACGCTTCAGCCGCTAAGCTCAAAGGAAAAACACTGAGCGAGATCACTGCGATGCCGATCGATGAAGCGGCAGATTTTTTCAAAGGTGTGATCCGCACCAAAATCTCCGAGGAACTTCTCAAAGAAATCGTCGAAAGGCTCCGCTTTTTGCTCGGTGTCGGCTTAAGCTACATCACCCTTGAACGGTCTTCTCCGACGCTTTCTGGCGGAGAATCGCAGCGTGTCAGGCTCGCTTCGCAAATCGGCTCAGGGCTCGTCAGCACAACGTATGTCCTCGATGAACCCTCCATTGGGCTTCATCCGATTGACAACGCCAAACTCCTCCACACGCTTAAAACCCTGCGTGATAAAGGCAACACCGTGATCGTCGTCGAACACGACGCTGAAACACTCTTTGGCGCCGATTGGATTGTCGATATCGGCCCCCTGGCAGGAGAAAAGGGAGGAGAAATCCTCTATTCCGGCCCTGTGAAAGGGCTTTTAAGCTGCGATAACTCGATGACGGGGGCGTATCTTTCAGGCAAACTCAAAATTGCCGTCCCCCAGCAGCGACGCAAACCGTCCAAAAACAAAATTTCTGTCAAAAAAGCATCGCATCACAATCTCCAAAAAATCGATGTCGATTTTCCGCTGGGGATCTTTATCGCAGTGACCGGTGTATCCGGGTCAGGAAAGTCATCGCTCATTTCAGATCTTTTATATCCTGCGCTGTCGAATCA
>DASUCX010000139.1:0-17042 GCA_036275855.1 Rhabdochlamydiaceae bacterium | reverse complement strand
TTTTGTCATATTTTGCAGCCGCTTTTTGGCCTACTTATGCAAGTATGTCCTGCAAAGCGGCTGCAAAATCTAACAAAAAATCCCGCAAAATCCAACTTTTTAGACATTGCGGATAGGTTCATGAACCCTATCCTTTACTAGAATTTCTCATTTTGAGTAAATTGGTTCCTCTATTGGAGGAGCCTATGAAAAAAGGATTATTGCGATTGTTGATGCTCATGATGGGCTGTTTTTGTGTTCAAAATTTACATGCAGAGGGAGATATGAAACGACCCGTGGTTGTTTTTGAAACGTCAAAAGGGAGTTTTGAGGTGACATTATTTCCAGATGTAGCCCCAAAGACCGTTGAAAACTTTTTGGGATTGGCTGCGAAGAACTATTACGATGGGAAGATCTTCCACAGGATTATTAAAAATTTCATGATCCAAGGCGGAGATCCGACAGGCACTGGAAGAGGAGGGGAGTCGATATGGGGTGGAAAATTCGATGATGAATGCGTTCCTACAGTTAAATTCGATAGACCCGGACTTTTAGGAATGGCCAATGCTGGCAGAGATATAAAAGGAAAAGGAACGAACGGAAGCCAGTTCTTCATTACAACTGTCTCCACGCCTCATCTGGATGGCAGACATACGATTTTTGGCGAAGTGACTAAGGGGTATGAGGTTGTCAAAGCACTTGAGTCTGTCAAAACAGGCCCTCAAGATCGTCCCATAGAACCGGTCAAAATTATCAAGATATACCCCAAGCCAGAATAACGATTTCAGTCACCAGCTTTTAAGACTTCCATGAAGGCAGATTGAGGGATGGTGACTTTACCGATTTCCTTCATCCGTTTCTTTCCTTCTTTTTGTTTCTCCCATAATTTTCGTTTACGGGTGATGTCGCCGCCGTAGCATTTGGCGGTGACATTCTTGGTGATCGCGCGGATGGTCTCGCGGGCAATGACTTTTCCGCCGATGGCGGCTTGAACGGGGACTTTAAATTGCTGCATCGGGATGACTTCGACAAGTTTTTTACAGATGGCGCGGCCTCTGCCTTCGGCTTTGGAGCGGTGGACAAGGCAGGAGAAGGCATCAATCGGTTCTTCGTTGACGCGGATCTCGAGTTTGATGATATCGTTTTCTTGGTAGCAGTCAAACTCATAATCAAAAGAGCCGTAGCCACGGGTAATCGATTTGAGCTTGTCATTGAAGTCAGTGATAATTTCATTGAGCGGCATGCGATAGGTGAGAAGGAGCCGTTTATCCATCGTTTCTGTTTTTTCTAGCGTGCCGCGTTTTTCCATGCCGAGGCTCATGATCGCCCCAAGATATTCGGAAGGGGCCATGATGTGGCACTTGACCCAAGGCTCTTCAACGGATTGGATGTGGGCCGGGTCCGGGTAATGGGCAACGTTATCGATCTCGAGCTGTGTACCATCGGTGAGAGTGAACTTATAGATGACGCTGGGAGCTGTGGTGATGATATCGAGGTTGAAATGCCGCTGCAGCCGCTCGAAGACAATTTCAAGATGGAGGAGTCCAAGGAATCCACAGCGGAATCCAAAGCCGAGCGCCATACTGCTCTCTTGTTCGACATGGAGCGCGGAATCGTTGAGCTGGAGTTTATAGAGCGCATCCCGCAGCGTTTCAAAGTCGCTGGAATCAACAGGATAAATGCCTGCATAAACAACAGGAGTGATCACGCGGAAGCCGGGAAGAGGCTCAAGGGCGGGATTGCGGGTTGAGGTGAGCGTGTCGCCAATTTTGACATCGGAGGTATTTTTGATATTGGCGATCACGTAACCGACTTCGCCGGGGCGGAGTTCTTCAACAGGAATGGAAGCCGGGGTGAAAATACCGACTTCGAGAACCTCGAAGGTTTTTCCGGAGAACATCATGTTGACCATCGATTTTTTTGAGACAGTGCCGCTGATGACGCGGATGTAGACCATGACGCCGCGATAGGTGTCGTAGTGGGAATCGAAGATAAGTGCCCGCAAGACATCGTCTGCGGGTGATTTAGGAGCAGGGACATAGATGAGGATGCTCTCGAGAATTTCTTTAATTCCTTTGCCCATTTTTGCCGAGCAGAGGATAGCATTGGACGTGTCAAGCCCAATGACATCTTCGATTTGTTGTTTGACGCTCTCGATGTCTGCAGAGGGGAGATCGATTTTGTTGATGACGGGAAGGATTTCTAGATTCCGTTCAATGGCAAGGTGGACGTTGGCTAGACTTTGCGCTTGGACGCCTTGGACAGCATCGACAACAAGGAGCGCGCCTTCGCAGGCAGAAAGAGAGCGGGAGACTTCGTAGGAAAAATCGACATGTCCTGGCGTATCGATGAAATTGATCTGGTAGATTTGTCCATCATCGGCTTTGTAGGTCATCGTGACGGGATGAGCCTTGATCGTAATGCCCCGTTCCCGTTCGAGGTCCATATTGTCAAGAACTTGCTCTTGCATATCTCGGTCGGCAATGGTGCCGGTCAGTTGCAGTAGCCGGTCGGCAATGGTGGATTTGCCATGATCAATATGGGCGATAATGGAAAAATTTCGTATTAACTTAAGGTCATAGCGGAACATGGATCTATTCTATGGATATCTAGCTGCAGAGTCAATATTCTTAAATAAAACAAATTCTTTAACTTCTATGCATACTGAAAATTATGATAGCCTTTTTGTCATATGGCATCCTCATCATCACCAAATTTACTAGGGTCACCGCTGTCTTATAGCCTTCGTTCGCCGCCTCCAAAAACAACTGAGAAGAGGTTTGAGATTTTTTCTCCTCAACAGGTTCTAAGGCCTCCTCCATCGCCTTCTCACCTTCACTCTGATGTTACGATAGATAGGGCTGACGATGAGATGGTGGAAACACTAGGGAAGACCAATCACTATGCCGGTCTTTGTTTTGCGGCTGCGATCGTATGCATGGGGCTTGCTTTCTATGATGGATTATTAGGTAAAAGAACTTTTTCTCTACTCTTACGGGGGACATTTTGGGCTCTCATTGCCACAGTGATTGGAACGGCAGGAGAGATCCTGCAGAAGACGACCCGCGTTGAGACCCCCATTGTTCCGGCAACGATCTATCGATCTCCCATTGAGTTTAAAACCGGACAGTTTCCCGGAATGCCGAATATGGGAAATACCTGCTTCGTTAATGCTCCCACGCAGGCGAGTATGGCCGACAGCGTGTATCCTGGCGTCTATAAAAAGATCTGTGAACGGGCTAAAGCGCGCCACACCAGTTTCAAAAACTTCTTAGAGCTATATCCTGCGCAGAGTGGCCCATTGTCTTCATTGACATGGCCTAAAATGTTTTCACGAAAAAGAGAAGCCGAGCCTCTCTTGGCTATCGTGAATGTGAGAGACGTTCTTGTGATGTTAATGATGCGTAGGAGCGGTCTTAAGTACGACGATAAAGAGTTTGAAGATCAATATCCCACTATTCATAAGTGGATTGGTGAATTTTCAAAGATCAGAAAAGACTCCGATTTTCCGAAAATTGCGGATAATACTCAAGAACTACGGCAAGAATTTACTTTGATGAAACAAGATCCGGATATTGTCCGTTTTTTCGATCAAGAAAGAAAAACCATAACGAATGAGATCTTAGGATTCGATGCATATCTCAGATTGATCCATGCCTATGAGAATGCAGTAGCGCATAAACTGCCTGTCGTTTCGTTTGGAAGATGGGCGCATGCGCCGATTGTCAATATCTGTTATTTAATTAATGGCGCGGGGCGAGGGTCGCATGAAGATGTGGAAGAATTTTTACGTTGTCTTTCTAAATATGTTCTTCCTGATGACTATCCTGAGGTCTTTTTCCCACTTGCCTATGAACGTAAATGGGAAGAATGCCCGGAAAACGAACAGGATGCATCGAAGCTGCAAGAATTAAAGAGCAAACATTTAGAACCTAAAAATGGGAATGATCTCCTGACGTTGATTCCCCCCAATAAAAAGATTGTCAATCGTGCGACTCCTGAAAACGTTTTGAAAATTAATACCTTGCTGCGGGAAGGAGCAAATGGACAGGATTTATTGAATGAAACGTTTGAGGCCAAAAGAGCGGCAAAAGGTCCTAACGATCCCCATAAGCAAACGCAATATTTTATCAATGCTGCGGGTAATGTGAGGAAATATTATTTGATCAAAGAAAAGATTGTCTCGGTCCCAAAAGAGAAAATGCCAGATAGGATTATCTTAGAGCTCATTCGTTACAAGTGGACAGAGCCAGAAAATGAAAGAAAACGGGAAAAGATTGATTGCGCAGTTAAAATGCCTGAAAAGATCACAATCTGCGATCAAGGCTATCATCTCAAGTCGATGATTCTCCATTCCGGGCCTTCTGAGAAAGGGCATGATTATACGATTGTCAATAAGCAAGGACAATATTGGTACGCGAGTGATGCGACGGTTGATCGAGCCGAAGAAGCTCATGTCAAGGCAGCAGATAGAGAGGGATATCTTTATTTCTATGAAAAGTGCATTTCCGTAGAAAGTTTAGAAGAGTCTCTGTAACAATCTCACAATATCGTGATACGTCAGGTAAACGAAGAGGATCACGATCAAGATGATAAATGGAAGGATGAGTTTTTCCATTGTCTTGGCCTTGAGAGGCTTTTTGGTAACTGCTTCAATTGAAGCAAAGACAATATGCCCGCCATCTAAGACGGGGATCGGGAGAAGATTTAAAAATGCTAAGTTCAAGCTGATAAATCCAAGCCAGAAGATGGCGTCTTTAATGCCATGAGACCAACTATTTTGAAGCGCTTGGACCATTCCAACGGGCCCAGAGAGCGCTTTAGGGCTGACGAACCCTGTCAAAAGGCTGGTTAATGTTTTCCATGTCTGGTTGATCACATCGCCAAAGAGTGTGATAGGCGATGGATTATAAGCGACAGTGCGGTCGCGTAGGTGAGCTCCGAGCATGAGCCTTTTTTGAGATTCCTCAAGAACGGTTAATTGTTCCTGGCGCTGATCGGCATTTTCAATTTTTTCGATGAGTTTTTTCTTAATCGCCAGATCTGCTTCAACTTGCGCTTTGGTTTTAGGATCGAGAGCGAGTTCAGAAAGCGATTTGAGATTGACGGGAGGAAGAAGGACTAAGTTGTCGGTTTGTGTGACAGGATGGGCTGAACCCATGTTTGAGACCATCTGTTGCAAAGAGGATGCCTTAAATGACGATTCAAAAATAGAATCTGCTGTTTTCCAAGATGGAATGGAAGTATCGGCAGCTCTTTGAATGATGACCGTTGCATTCCGGTTTTGAATGGTTTTTAAAAGATCAATCGTATTCGAAACAGTCGTTCCATCAACGGCGACAATACGGTCTCCTGATTGCAAGACAACTGCCATAGGATGGCGGGGATCGGCAATCGGCTCTACCTTATCTGCATTGCAGTCCATATATGAAACGCTTTTTTCTACAACACCTTGGTGGGTTAAGAGATAAGGAATGAAATAGAGTTGAGAGGTCCTATTAGAGTAGCCTGCTTCATGCTGCCAGTCTTCGATTTCACTTTTTTGCTCTGCAGTGAAGCAAAGATCAGAAATTTTCAGACGGGAGATCTTAGCCAGGAACCGTTTCCCGCCTCGCTCGACAGTGAGGATGGATTTGGAATCATTCAAAACTTTCGAAAGTTGCTCGGCTGAGAAAATTAAGTCTCCATCGACCCAGATGATACGATCTCCTTTTTGGATGCCTGAATTTTTTAGCGGAGAGGCAGGGGAAGAGAAATCATCAAAGATCAGATATCGGGCAGGAATGATTCCGAGTTCTTGGACGGGGAGGTTGGCTGATTTTGGGATGGGAAGGACGATTGTAAACGGCTGTTTCTGTCCCGAGAGGTAATTGATTTCATTCCCTTTCAGAGTTGCACTCTTTCCATCAATGTAGAGCGAAACGAGAAGATCTCGGTACCCTCCAACGGTCTTTCCATCGAGAGTTGTGAATTCATCACCAGGCCGGATGCCATTGGTATAAAGCTTAGACTGCGGATCGACATAGCCGATCACGTTGGTATACTCTTGGAACGGTTTCTCTTGGCCGCCGGTGGCCCAGATGACGCAGAACGCCGCGAACGCAAAGGCGATGTTCACGAGCGGACCTGCAAAAGCCACTTTGATCCGGTCAAAAGGTTTTTTCCCATAGAACCCATCGGGGATTTGATGCGGCTCGAGGTTTCCTTTTTTATTCATTCCAGCGATGCCGACATAACCTCCAAAGGGGAGCATGCAGAGCTTCCATTTGACCCCTTGGAAGGTCCACTCCTTAAGCGAAGGTCCAAACCCAATAGAGAAGACTTCAACGGCCATCCCTACACGGCGGGCGACAAAATAATGGCCAAGCTCATGGATAAAGATTAAAAATCCCAAACCTAAGATCGCTAAAACTAAATAAAAAATGCTCATAATCATAATTGAACCTATCCCAATAATAAGTTTCAGTCGATTTTCGGGTTCTTTTGAGCCGAGTTTCGGCTTTTTTGGAGGGGATTATATAAACTCGCGTATATTATCCCCTCCAAAAAAGTCGAAACTCGGCCAAAATAATCCCGAAAATCGACGAAAATTATTACTGGGATAGGTTCTTAATCCCTTATTAAACTCTTTGAGGATCTAAAAGTCAATGAGAGGATGTACAAGATAGAAATTAGAGTAACGACAAGCCCCCCTGTCGATAGGGGTAGATGGTAGGCTGACAAGAAATGTCTTGAAAGCGCTACGCCAATGACTGCCGTGAAAAGACCCAGCCCCATTCCTAAGAATAACAGAGAGCTAAGACGGTGCGTCCATTGACGGGCAATCAGTGTCGGTCCGACAAGGAATGAAAGAACTAAAATGACGCCGACAGCGCGGAATGCCGCGATTAAAGTCAGGGCGGTCAAAAACATCAACAGGTAATGAAATGTTTTAGTTGGAAGCCCCAAGGAGCAAGAAAGTTTTTCATCAAAGGCTATCAAGGTCCACTGTCGAAAAAACAGACCAATCAAAATTAAATTTAATACCGCTGCGGACCAGACGAGCTTGATATCTTCAAAATGGAGTGCATCAACGTTTCCGGTAATAACCTCGACACCCAGATGGCTGTTGCGGGTAAAGATGGTGACTAAAATAATTCCTAGGGCAAATAAGGTCGTAAAGACAAGCCCGATCGCAGCATCCTCTTGGAGTTTAAGGAGGTCACGGGTAAGCTCGGTTAGCAATGTCGTCAAGGCAGCCGAGACAACGGCTCCAACCAGAAGCATCCCCGGACCAATCATGAGATCGTTTTCAGGTGCAAAAAAAATAAGATAAGCGATGACGATTCCTAGCAGTGTGGTATGAGACAGGGAATTTGCCATCATCGTCATTTTCTTCAGTGTCAAAAAAGTCCCTAGCACGACTGTCGAAAGTGCAACGCCCATCAGGACAACCATCTGCACTTCATCGGTGGCTAGCTGATCCAGCGGAAGCTGTCCTGTCAGTCTGCGGAAAAGAACCGCGAAGAACTCAAAAAAATCTTTCCCCCAATATGGATTCATGGCGTCTCCAAATTGACAGGAGGGATGGGTTGATGGTGAGGGTCGTGCCGGGGATTGTGGAGCAGTTCTGTCAATTCCTTTTCAAGTTCGGGCGAGAGTAAGTGCTCCAGTTCTTCGGCAGTGCGATGGACTTTCTCTACTTTTTGTCCCATGTAGTCGACGAGATAGACTTCCCAAAGTCTGTGAAGCCGGATGATGTTTTCTGCTGTGGCTTTCCCAAGAGGTGTCAACGTTCCTTGAGGATCTATCCATTTGTGCTGTTTTAATTTCCAAAGAATCAAAGAAGAAAATACCTTTCTTTCGCCTTTCCATAACGATTTCAAAGCATTTTCTAATGAGCATCTGAAACTAAACTGTCGCATACGTAGAAAGCGCGTGATTAGGCCGCTGCGGGGGGCCAGCAGTAGACTTAAGAAACAAAAAAGGGAAGAAACCATTAGAATCATGGGTCCTGTAGGCAAAGAATAGTCTTCATTCGGAATGACAACGGAGAGATAATTGCCTAAAAATCCTGAGGCTACTCCAAAGGCTCCAGCCAGGGCAAAATGATACGATAACCGATTTGTCAAGGGACGAGCTGTCACAGCAGGGCCGATTAACATGCCTGCCATGAGGACGACGCCGACACTGCGAATCCCAATGACAATAGCTAGAACAATCAGAAAAAACATGATCTCATCTAATCGTTTAGACCGGATGCCAAGGGTTTCAGAGAACGACGGATCAAAGTTAACGGCTTCTAAATACCGGTAGAAATAGAGGATGAAGCCTAAGATCACTAAACTAAAACAGCCATAAAGGAGAATGTGCATATTTGTCATTGTTGC
This sequence comes from Rhabdochlamydiaceae bacterium, assembly GCA_036275855.1. Classification (GTDB taxonomy): domain Bacteria; phylum Chlamydiota; class Chlamydiia; order Chlamydiales; family Rhabdochlamydiaceae; genus PALSA-1444. The sequence goes on along the minus strand of DASUCX010000139.1, from coordinate 8,694 downwards.
CGCTTGTCCATAGAGGAATGTCAAGGCTTGCTTGTACCAAAGAGGATAGGTTTGCTGAAGACGGCTGGCAATTAAAATACCAAGGCCGAAAAATGAAGCCAGCACAAAACAGAGAGCGCTGTCGGCCTTGACACGGGCTTTGTTTTCTAGGAAACTCAAGGTTTTTAGTCCCAAGAAAGCAAACAAGAAAGCTCCGCATAAGATCACAAGGGAAATGAGTTCATCGGAAAACGGCATTAAAAGAGCTGATACGAAAACTCCGATGACAACACCGGGAAATGAAGCATGGGAAAGAGTTTCTCCAATCAACGATCTCTTCCGGAGAAAGACGACCACTCCGACCAAAGCTGAAGCAAAACACATCAGCATGCACCCGAGGGTTGAAGGACGCAGAATGGGGTCTGAGAAAAAATCTAACAATGGCGTCACAGTAAACCCGACGTCTTATTTTTGGCTTTGATGGCGGCTTCATCGAGGAGAATGCTGCTGCGTCCGTATGTTCTCCATATGTTTTGCTGATTAAAGACATCGCTAACAGGGCCCGCTGCAATCAGGCATGTATTGAGCAGAATCAGCCAGTCGAAATAGTTTTCGGTGGAGGCGAGATTGTGATGGACAATCAAAAGCGTTTTCCCTTTTTTTCTTAACGTCTCGAATAGGCCCACCAATGTTTTTTCTGTTGCCATATCGATGCCGGCAAAAGGTTCATCTAAAAGATAGACATCGGCGTCTTGGACAAGAGCTCTTGCGATAAAGAGCCTTTGCTGTTGGCCACCTGAGAGCTGGCCGATTTGCCGGTCTGCAAAAGGGAGCATCTCAACTTGGCAGAGCGCTTGCCGGGTAGCTTCGCGGTCTTCTTTCGATGCCCATTTCAAGAGTCCCATTTTTCCATACCGCCCCATCATCACTAAATCAAAAGCCGTGATCGGAAAATCCCAATCGACAGATGACCGCTGAGGAACATAGCCGATTTTTTTTCTTACTTTGGAAAGAGGCTTTCCAAAAAATGAAATAGTTCCGTTGAGAGGTTTGACGAGCCCTAGCAGGGCTTTCAAAAGAGTGCTTTTTCCTGCGCCGTTAGGCCCTAAGATTCCGACGATCTTTCCTTCGGGAATCACGAAATTGATATCCCAAAGAACGGAGGTTTTTTCATAATTGACAGTGAGCTGTTCGACTTCCAATATATTCATTTCCATGTCTCGTAAAGAACGTTGATATTATGCTCCATCATCTCTTGATACGTGCTGGAGGTTCCCAATGTATCGGAATCAAGGGCTTCTTTAGCAATCCGGACATGAATCCCTTTTTCTTTGCAGACGGAGACGATTTTCTTCAAAGAATCTTTGCTGACATTCGACTCAGTGAAAATCACTTCGACATGGTGACTGGTCACGTAATTGATGACATTTTGAAGATCTTGGCAGCTGAGCTGGCCGTCGGGAGCAAGTCCTTCAGGAGCACAAAAACGGTCTTCCCAATTAGTCCCTTCAATGAGATAGCGGCGGGTGAAATAATTGAAGGCATCGTGGCTGGTGACAAGGTACCGTTTTTCTGGAGGGATTGTCTGAATTTTTTGGAATAAAGAAACATCCAGGGCAAGCAGACTTTCGCGGACCTCTTCGCCGTTGGTTTGGTAGTAGTGGCTGTTGGTAGGATCGATTTCAGATAATGCTTGAACAATCGGGTCGATGATTTCTGTCCAGAGTGAAATGTCGAGCCAGACATGGGGATCAATTTGTCCTTGTTCGGTTAAAATGGCCTTACGATTTTTTTCACGGATTCGATCGCCTAGCGCCACAGCTTTAGGATGCTCTTCAAGTTGATGACGAAGACTCGCTCCGTGCTCAAGGCCCAACCCATTGTAGAAGATCACTTGGGCATAGGAGAGCTTTTCGGCATCTCCTTTCACCAGCTCATAGCTATGCGGATCCATGGCCCCTTCAATCAATGCCAAATGGGCGATTTTTTCCCTTCCAACCTGCGAGACGATCGTATCGATCATCGTCGTTGTTGAAAGGACTTTGATGCGAGGGCTGGGCTTGATCCAATCTTCTAATTCTGAAGAGCCATTCTGGCAGCTGGCGAAGACCATTAATAAAAAAAGACAAAGAGGGTATCTCATGACTAAGTTATTCTATCCGAAAAACAAAATATTATGAACAACAGACTGTCTCAAACTTTAAGAACAATCGCTAAGAAGATGAAGGGCGATTTTTCATTGGAGGAGAGGGTAATTAACGTATACCCAAGAAACTTCAAAATTTGGTTTTTGACTGCGCTAGCATCCCCATATTTGTAGCCGCGTCCATCGACCATGTGCTTGCACATGGCCTGCTTCCGCGTCGGCTGCGCCTGCTGCAAATCTGGGGCGCTGGCCTTGTCAAAAACCAAATTTTGAAATTCCTTGGGTATAATTAATTTAAAAGTGGGGCTTGCAAAAATACTATCACTTTTATAAACTGCCGTAAAAACAAGCTCTATTTATAGGAGAATCACATGAGTCATGAAACTGTAGAACCTAAAACTAAGAACCTTAAAGAGGTTGAAGAAGTTATTGCTCGTGCAATTAAGAAAGTCGGAGCTAAAAGAGAAAATGATATTTGCCGTTATATTCCGATGACAACCGGTGGTTATATGCACCATTTTACTTTAAAGAAAATGAAAACTAAACAACCAGGCGAATTAGGCGCTATGATCGAGAAGTTTATCATTAATGCCGATCGCCCTGGAATGGTGGCTCCTAAGTCACGTGCGGCTCGCGGTTCACGCAAACGTCGTGACCAATTCACGTTTACCCGCAATCAACTCGAAAGAATGCTCCATATCGCCCGTGTTGCAGGTGACAAAGAGATGGTAGCGGTATTAAGCCCAAAGCGTTCGCTGGCAACATGCAAACGCGAGCTGATCGCTTCTATCCGTCATAATAAAGTTGAGCAAGAGATGTGGAACGCTTATGTTGAATCTATTAATGCTCAGCAAGTTATACAAAACAGCGAGCTGTTTAACAACTTAGCGAAATAATCTTTTTTAAAACTTTAAAGCCGCCTAAAGGAATTTTTTAGGCGGCTTTTTTATTTCATCCGTCCTCCGGCGGAAACCCGGCCCTTAAGGGCCGGGTATTTCAAAATTCGGATTGGCGGGAGTTCGAAGCTCCCGCCAACCATGCAATCCCAGGCCTTAAGGCGTGGGTATAGTTTTTGCTGACCAGAGAGAGACAGTCTGTTTGATTTTATCACTTGAAAAAACAATGAAATCTGCTAAAATACTAGACTCTTGCGAGAATTTTTAATCATCCTCCCCAGAAGGATCTTGAAAATGTTAGGTCCTTGAGGGGGAGAGTTTTATAACACCAGAGGAAGTACAAATGTCAACAGCAACGAACCAGACACCCAAATTTGGGAAGTGGAGGTCTTTTTTATGGCCTATCCATGCGTATGAACTAAAGAAGTTTATCCCCATGGCTCTTCTATTCTTTTTTATTAATTTTAATTACACGATTTTAAGGGATACAAAGGATTCTTTAATTGTGAATGCTCCAGGCTCCGGCGCAGAAGCAATTCCTTTCTTGAAATTGTGGGGTGTTCTGCCTTTTGCCATCGTATTTATGTTGTTCTATTCCAAATTGAGCAATATTTTTAGCAAACCTAAATTATTTTATACCATGATTTCGATCTTCATGGGGTTCTTTGCTATTTTTGCTTTGATCCTTTACCCAAACCGCGAGGCGCTTCATCCAACGGAGATGGCAGATCAACTGCAAGCGTTCCTACCGCAAGGATTTAAAGGATTTGTTGCGAACCTTCGTAACTGGACATTTGCTTTGTTCTATATTATGTCCGAACTCTGGGGCAGCGTTGCTCTTTCTCTCCTTTTCTGGGGATTTGCCAACGATACAACACGCACCTCCGAAGCAAAGCGTTTCTATAACGTTTTCGGCCTGGGTGGCAACGTTGCGATGTTGATCTCCGGTCCATTGATCGTCTACTTCTCAAAAATTCATTTGAAATTGGCCGATGGTGTTGATGCCTTTGGAGTGACTTTAAACTACCTCACCGGAATGGTTGTTTTTTCTGCTTTTTGCATCATTGGAATCTACTGGTGGATTAACAAAAATGTTTTGACTGACACGCGATTCTACGATCCTGCAGAACAGCAAAAAGCAAAGAAAGAAAAGCCAAAAATGTCCTTGGGCGAAAGCTTCAAGTTTTTGGCTGGATCTAGATATATCCGCCTGCTTGCCCTCATTGTTCTTTCCTACGGGATTGCTATCCAGCTCGTGGAAGTCACCTGGAAAGACCAGATTAAACTCATGGTTAAAGGCAATACGAACGAGTATAGCGCCTTCATGGGTAATTTCTCGACACTCACTGGTGCCGTGACACTTTTCATGATGCTGTTCGTGGGAGGTAACGTCATCCGCCGCTTCGGTTGGATAAAAGGAGCTTTGATCACTCCGGTCGTACTTTTAGTGACCGGTATCGGCTTCTTTGCTTTCATTATCTTTAGAGAGCAGCTTGCTCCTTACATGATGGGCCTTTCTCCTGTTGTCTTGGCTGTTCTTTTTGGACAAGCTCAAAACATCATGAGTAAGTCAACGAAATACTCTTTATTCGATCCGACCAAAGAGATGGCGTATGTTCCGCTCGACCAAGAGTCAAAAGTTAAAGGAAAAGCTGCTATTGACGTCGTCGGCGCCCGATTGGGTAAATCCGGCGGTGCTTTGATTAACCAAGGGCTCATCATTGCGCTTGGATCGCTTGCTGCGATTACTCCGTACGTTGCAGGAATCCTTTTCTTGATCATCTTCGTGTGGATTTATAGCGCGAAGTCTCTTGGAAAGCTTTATAACAAGCTCACTGCAGAGAAAGAGCAAGCGAAAGCTCAAGCTCCTGCTGCAGAACCGCAGCTCGCAAAAGCTCCTCAACAGTAATTAACTGCTGAGTGATTAATAAAAAACCCTTCTCCGGGAAACCGGGGAGGGGTTTTTTCATTAGAAAGAATTGCTTTCCATTCAAATAAACTTTATAATGCTCGAAAAAAAATTGGAGGCGAAACATGGGAACAGAGGTAGGTGGTGTTGCGGGAGCGGTAATAGAGGGATATTATTTTGATAAGAAAGTCGATAAATTAAGTGAAGCTGTCGAAAAGGTGATGGCAAGCGCCCATCTAAAAGCAAAAGCGTTGATGTCGGATGGTTTTTCTGGACTGACTGTTCAACAGATCGAATTGTTCAAGCATATCGATTTGTCGCTTGATAGCATTAAAAATGTCTACGAGTCAGAAATGCATTTGACAGTGGACAAGGTCGATAAAAAAGCCCAGGCAACATTAGCCAGCGTCGATAAAATTGTTCATAGCTGGACAAGAGAGTTGCTCAGCCCAGAAATGCAGCGGCTGGCCTATGAGGCTAAAGCGGTCTTTAATAGTTTGCCGATCATCGATACACGGCCTAAGTTGACCGCTTTTTTCCCCAGTTTTGTCGCTCCTTCTAACCAAGCCTTTAACATTCTCATCAAATGTATTGGAAATTTCCCTGTTCTTTCTAATTCTAAAATTAAACCGACTCTCGTACACAATGGAAAAGAATACCCCTCTATCCACAGCCAGCCTGAGATTGCATTTTCTGTCCCTCTGCATGAATTATTTCCCCTAGGCGGAAAAGCCGAGCGAGGAATAAGAACAGCCAGCTTTGATGTCACCATTCCTTATGAGGAAAAAAGTTCGTGGTCCTTGCTTTGGCCTTCGCAAGCGTTTTATCACTACCAGGGCTCGCTTTATCTTTTGCCTGAATCTCCAGGCAAGATCACAATTTATTATACCAAAAAGCGAAAAGTCGAAGAAAAAGGGACGATCACTTCCAGTCAGTTCACTCAAAATTCACGCGAACTCGCCGGTGGCGGAGCTGGACACTCGGTTATTGACAAACCGTATTTCTTGAGGGCAAGTCCAGGATGGAAAATTGTGCCGGGTACTGCTGAGTTTCATGTGGATGAGAATAAAGGAAGGAAACAAAATTCCGAAAGCCTCAAAAATAAGTGGCGGCTTTTTGAAGAGACCCCTCAAGAAGTCACCTATCTTGTCACGACGCATGCCTATGATCCCATTGAGCATTGCGGAAAGATTCGCTTCAGGATCTCAGTCAAGGTTGTGCGCACGCATTTTGTGGAGGAAACGACAAAAGAGGAATACCGCTTAAAATGGGGTGAATCGATCGTGATTGATGAATCAAAAGGGAATTGGGTCATTCACTTTGATTCTTTTGATGGGTTGCATAATCAAATCCCGGGGTATGGTAAATCACGCTTCTTGCGCGTAGAATCTTTTAGTGGAAAACCCGTTCTTTCAGTCGATTCGCCTGAACAAGTTTCTTCCCATTTTCTGTTATAAGACCTCTTTCGAATTTAAGGGTTCGTCGATTTTCTGGATTATTTTGGCCGATTTTCGATTTTCTTTGCAGGGGTCATATACGCCTGGATATTACCCCTGCAAAGAAAATCGAAAAATCGGCTCAAAAGAACCTGAAAATCGACTATAGGTTAGAAATCGATTTGAAGATGAAGCGTTCCACCAATAAATCCGAGATCTCCATGACGGCGAAGGCCCGCAATTGTGATATTTGCCGTACTGCCGGAGGTTGGAGTTGTGGAGAAGTTATCATTGAACTGGTTCATCGCAAACCATTCCGAAGCTTCAAATAAGAAGGCGATATAAAATCGGTTCTTGTCGCAATTGAACCAGACATCGTATCCCAGTCCAAAGTGCGCATCGAGGTTAGTGCGGAGCGAGGTATTTTTTTCCGTTGTTTTGATAATCGAAGGGACGAAAGCTGTTCCGTTTGATTCTTGGCCTTTGAATTTTTGGTTAATATGGTAACTTCCCCATAACAGGGCGCCTGAAATTCCACCTAAGAAAGCCCAGCCTTCGCTGATGTAAAATTTTAAATCGATTCCTGCTCTTGGGCCGATTCCACAGGTTAGATTTTTAGCTTTGAAACGGGTGCTCGCGGTAACGGACGGAGGGCTGCCCGTGAAGGTACTCAAATAGCGTGTTCGATATTCCTGGCTCATCCCAAAGCTGCGGAGGCCGATCAAAGGATGGATCGCAAATTTCTCTGTCAAAAAAAACTCTCTTCCCAAACTAAAATCAAGGATGGCGAAGTTCAATTTATTGGTCGCATTGGATTTAGACGCCACACTGCTGAGCAAATTGGTATTAAAATCAGGGATGATTTTGCCTGTCGCTCCTGTTGGAATATGGCTGCTGCTTTTTGCTCTTGCATAAATGTACATACCGGTAAATCCAACATCCCAGCTGTCATTGGTATAGCCTCCAATCGAAACCCGGCCTCCTGAGCTCCATCCAAAATGGGGTTGTTTATATTTATTCCGTGTTTTTGCTACGGGAGAATCGGTGTCCGTGACCTGGCTGACCGCATAAAAGAGATCATCTTGATGGGGGACCCAACAGAGATAATCGCCGGAGATAAAACCGCTTCGCCCATCGACAAGATTAAAGCCAGGCGAGGGTTCCGGTTCGGGTTCTTTGGGAGTTTTGCTGAAATTAAAAGGCCAAGCAGCATGAGCCTGGACTACAAATAAACTCAAAAGCCCAATAGTTCCAAGTAGTTTTGACATATAATGCTCCAATTAATTTGGTAATTATTGGAAAAATAGATATTTGTCAAATATTGGGAATGAAAAAACCTCCTTTCAATCAAGAAAGGAGGTTTGAAGCAAAAAGACGAATTACTTCTTGTCGTCGTCGACGATTTCAACTTCAGCTTCTTCGATGTCAGGCTTTGCCTGAGAAGCAGAAGGGCCTGCAGCAGGTCCTTGCTGCTGCTGGGCACCTTGCATTGCTTCGCCGATCTTTTGCATGAACGTATTGAGCTCCTCAGACGCTTGCTTGATACGGTCGATATCGGTCCCTTCCAGGGCTTTTTTGACGGCATCAGTGCGGTTTTGGATATCGCTCGCTAAATCGGCGGGGATTTTATCTTTATAGTCCATCAGTGCTTTCTGAGCACGGAAGGCGAGCGCATCTGCTTCATTGCGCGTTTCGACTTCTGCTTTCCGCTTCTGATCTTCTTCGGCATGATCTTCTGCGTCTTTAAGCATCCGCTTGATCTCGGCTTCTGTCAGGCCAGACTTTGCTTCGATCCGGATTTTTTGTTCTTTGCCTGTTTTCAGGTCTTTCGCAGAGACATGCAAGATCCCGTCAGCATCGATGTCGAAAGCGACTTCGATTTGCGGCATGCCGCGTGGAGCAGGAGGAATATCGGAAAGGTCAAAACGGCCGATCTCTTTATTGTCTTTGGCCATCTTCCTTTCACCTTGCAGGACGACAATCGTCACTGCAGGTTGATTATCAGCTGCTGTGGAGAAGACTTGTTTCTTCTGCGTCGGGATCGTCGTGTTTCTTTCGACGATCGGAGTGAGGACCCCGCCAAAGGTCTCAATTCCTAGGGTGAGGGGAATGACGTCGAGCAGGAGAATGTCTTTAACTTCGCCAGCGAGCACTGCGCCTTGGATCGCAGCGCCGATCGCCACGACTTCATCGGGATTAACACCTTTATGCGGCTCTCTTCCGAAGATTTCTTTGACCTTTCTTTCGACAGCAGGCATCCGTGTCATACCGCCGACTAAGATCACTTCACTGATTTGATCTTTTGTCAGGCCAGCATCTTTCAAGGCT
>DASUCX010000138.1:0-3456 GCA_036275855.1 Rhabdochlamydiaceae bacterium | reverse complement strand
ACAACCTCGTTCAGACGATTGCATCCGTCGGTGAAGGACTCGCTGCAGGCATTATTTTTACTGTTCCGGCTCTATTTATCCTGGGAGAGCAGATTTCACTGATGCGGATGTTCTTGCTTTCAGCTTTGGGAGGAATCTTAGGCGTGTTATTTATGATCCCAATGCGGCGATATATCATCGTGAAAGAACACGGCGTGCTGCCGTTTCCCGAAGGAACGGCCTGCGCTGAAATTCTCAAATCGGGAGAAAGAAGCGGCCCCAAAGCCGCCATGGCCTTTGTGGGGATTATCACCGGAGCTGTCTATAAAATTTGCTGCAATGCCTTGAATCTGTGGCAAGAAGCGCCAAGTTGGGTGATCAAACGGTTTGAAAAAACCGTTTTCAGCATCGATGCAACACCGGCGCTGCTTGGGGTTGGATACATCATTGGCCCGAGAATCGCGTCGTTTATTTTTGCCGGGGGCGCAATGGGCTGGTGGGTGCTGATCCCGCTGATTAAAATGTTTGATCTGTCGATGGATGCGATTTTCCCAGCGACAATCCCTGTCTCTCAAATGTCTGCCGATGATGTCTGGTCAAACTATATTCGGTATATCGGCGTCGGCACCGTCACAGTCGGCGGCATTTTCAGTTTGATCAACGTTGCTCCCGCTGTTTGGAAAACCGTCCACTCGAGCATTCAAGAGCTTTTTAAAAGCGGCCGAGGAGAAAATGTCCGCAGAACCGATCGTGATATTTCACTCCGCTGGCTTATTTTAGGCTCCCTGGCGATTATTCTTACGCTTTGGCTCTCTCCAGGCTTGCCGATGAACCTCGTAACGATTTTACTCCTGTCGATCTTAGGGTTCTTTTTTGTGGCGGTGACATCGCTGACGGTCGGCATTGTCGGAAGCACATCGAATCCTGTCTCCGGAATGACAATCACGACCTTGCTCATTACGTGTTTGATCTTTGTCTCGCTGGGATGGACTGACCGTCTCTATTTGATTTCTGCCCTGACAATGGCCATTGTCGCTTGCGTTGCCATTTGTTTAGCAGGAACGACTTCGCAAGATTTAAAAACCGGCTATATCGTTGGAGCCACACCACGTTATCAGCAGATCGCAGAAATCATTGGGGTGATTTTGCCTGCGCTTGCCATCAGCGGAACAATGTATCTACTCAATCACACCTATGGACTGGGATCTAGTCGTTTACCCGCCCCTCAAGGAACCATGATGGCACTGATTGCGAAAGGCGTCATCGAAGGGAACATCCCGTTCGTTCTTGTTTCCATCGGAGCCATCATTGGGCTCATTTTAAGACTGCTATCTGTCCCGATTTTACCTTTTGCCTTAGGTCTCTATCTTCCTCTTTCCCTCACAACCCCTGTCATGCTCGGAGGCATTGTTTCTGCGGTTGTGAAACGGAGAACTAAAGACAAAGAAATTTTCCAACGTGGTGTTTTGACCTCATCGGGGCTTGTCGCTGGAGATGCGTGTACGGGGGTAGTTGTTGCCCTTTTAGGTGTCACGGGGTGGGTCAATTTCTCCGCCAAAGCGGTTTTACCCGATATTTTCAGTCTAATTATTTTTATCGTGTTGGCAATTGGGCTAGGGTGGTTTACACTAAATCCTCCTAAGAGACTATTGTCGAAGAGAGGCTAAAAAGAACCATAAAATAGACAGAAGCTTAACTCGACAATAATCTCTAAATACTTGATGAAAACCAAAGACTCCTAGAAAATAGGCGGTGTGAAAAAACGTCCCGTCCTGCTTTTGGAACTTGTGATCTCACTGGCGCTGTTTAGCACCATCATCGGAATCCTCTTTTCTTCTTACAAGGAATTTTCCCTTGCCAAAACATCGCTCCGGAAAGAAAAAGAACTCGTCCTGGGCAAGCAGAAATTTCAGCTGCGGCTCGGACAGATTTTTTCTAAGCTCAAGACACTGAAAGTCGAAAACAACGCATGCCATCTCTCCTATGACAATGGGATCGATAGTGAAGAAGAATTTAACGGAGCTTTAGAAGCAATGCTCCTCATCGATAAAGGACGACTGGCGCTTGTGACCTGGTCAGATAAAGAAGCCGTACGCAAGGAGATTTTGTTCGAGTCGGCTAAATCGTTTTCTTTTCAATTTTTTGATGCCAAAAAAGGGATCTGGTCGCACCAATACCCTGATCAGAAACCGTTTATGATGCAATTGATCATCGACACCACACCCTATCCATTTTTTCTATGAGCTTTCTTCCTTTTGTTCTTTCCTTTCTATTGATCCTGGTCCTGGGAAGCTCTTTTCTCTTCACTTCCTTCCGCAGCACCGCCGTTGAAAAGACGGTTATCCTGGCAAAACACCGGGCCAAGCTTGGCCTGATCACCAAGCAAGCGGAGGCAGAATACAAAAAAGGGCTGACTAAACAACCCAAAAGTTCCAATCCAACCCCGAAAGGAAAAGACCAAAGAGCCGTCTATCAAGACCAGCGTAATCAAAGAGAGGGCTTTGATTCTTCCAAGTTCAATCTGTGGCCGCTACAGCACAACACAGATATGACTAAATACCCGGTGGTAAAAAGAAGCGCCATCCGACTCATCCAAATCCTCTATCAAGATGCCGATTTCTATAAAAAAGCTCGTGATCCGGATCTTGCGGAAAAAATCATCGATGCGCTGATCTTGGAAAAAAGCGAGGAGCTCTCGCAAACTCCTAAAAAAGTCCCGGCTGATATTTATTATAAAATGGTGAAAGGAACCAATACCGGATATCCTGCGCTCGGAGAGTATTTTAAAATCGAGAAAGCCGCAAAAACTCCGATTCACTGGGCCTATGCGACGACTCCAATCTTGCGGGCTGTTTTAGGCGATGAAGCAACAAAACGGGTCCTCGCGGCGGAAAGAGCAGCCTGGGATGAGGACCATCATAAAAGAGTGATGCCAAAAGAGGCGTTGCGTGATCTTTTGCTAAAACAGTCCAATCCCGACTTTGACATTACTCACCTTGAAACCTTTTTTTCATTTGAAAAGCTCAAGAAAGGGCCTCCTCTGATCTATATCGAAGATCAAAACAAGGTTCTTTCTAAATAACTCAACAGTGGACCAGTGCTTTGCGATGCATGGGGATGTTGAATGTAAATGTCGTTCCTTGACCGAGAACAGAAGCCACCGAGACTGTTCCTTCATGCTTCTCAATGATCGTTTTGACGATAGAAAGGCCAAGTCCTGCACCTCCTAAACGTCTTGTATGGGCCTTGTTGACGGTATAAAATCGTTCAAAAACATGGCCAACATCCGCAGGTGGAATGCCGATACCGCGGTCTTGGACAGCAAAGAGCACTTCATCTTCTTGTTGTTTAAGATAGATTGTCAAATGTGCGGGTGGATTAGAATATTTCACACCATTTTCAAGGAGATTCATGAGAGCTAATTCAAGTAGATCGGGATCAGCCTCAATGAGAATTTTATCATGAGACTTTTCGATA
>DASUCX010000137.1:0-11153 GCA_036275855.1 Rhabdochlamydiaceae bacterium | reverse complement strand
ATTGTGCCACCAACAATAGATGAAAGCGTTGGGCTATGCTTTAATCTAATGAGGAGAATTTATACCGGGGTTCTCTTCTTGAAGAGGGTACGCGCCAACTCTACGCTCTTTGATCTCTTTTCGACATCATTTATGCGTTTTAAAGCTTCTCTCCCTACCACTCCTAGAGTGTAAATGACAACATATGCGATATAGAGTCCGCTGGCTTTTTTTCCTAACAGTGCTTTTATTCCAATTGCGATAACACTTTGAATTATCCCGGAAAACAAGCCATAAAAAGGACGCTTCCACAGGGATGTGCTAACGATCGTGCCGCCAACGGTCATGCTCACAAACACAGCTGTATCAAAAAAAATCATAGTATCCTAAACATTGAGAGAAAAAATTTGAGACATGATGCGGCTGCCGGTTCGGCCGCAAGCGGCCTTCACTTCAAGCCCATACGGAGCCACATTGAGTGGCTTCTCATGTCTCGATTTTTTCGAGAAAAAATTGAGACATGATGGACTCGAACCATCGACACCCTCCTTAAAAGGGAGGTGCTCTACCAACTGAGCTAATGTCTCGATACGCTTGCTTTGAGGCAAGCTGTTTGACCCCAAGGGGATTCGAACCCCTGTTATCAGAATGAAAATCTGGTGTCCTAGGCCGGGCTAGACGATGGGGCCATTTCTCTCCCCCTATGCGGAGGAGGGAGATTCTAAGACAAGACCAATTAAACCGCCATAATTTCCTTCTCTTTGGCGGTAAACAGATCATCGATTGTCTTGCAAAATTTATCTGTCGCGTCTTGGATGGCCTTTTCAAGTTTTTTTAAACCGTCTTCAGTGAGGATTCCATCGGCTTTCTGTTTACGGATCGTGTCATTGCTTTTACGGCGGATCTCACGGATGGCGATTTTAGCATCTTCTGCCTTCTTTTTGCCTTGTTTGACGATGTCAACACGGACGGCCTCATCCATCGGAGGGACATTGATGCGGATCATATTGGACTCTAAGACAGGCTGTAAATTTAAATTTGCTTTTTCAATTCCTTTGGCAATGGCTGCGGCTGTTTGAGGATCAAAGGGAGTAATGACGATTTGACGAGCTTCAGGAGCGGAGATGTTGGCGAGCTCTTTAATCCGCATATGGGTACCATAGACTTCAACCGAAACCCCTTCGACCATGCCGGGATTGGCGCGATTAGTGCGGAGATTCTTGAGTTCTTGTTTAAAGTGCTCTAAAGTGGCTTGCATTTTTGATTCGACTTCTTTTTCTGTAGACATGGAACTAATCTCCTGTGATCAAAGAACCAGCTTTCCGATCAGTCACAGCTGAAAGAAGCGATCCTTTTTTGAAAAGATTAAAGACATGGACGGGAATATCATTTTCGCGGCAAAGGGCGATTGCGGTAGAATCCATGACGTTTAGTTTTTTGTTCAAGACATCGGCATAAGTCAAGTGAGGAAATTTCTTCGCAGAGCGGGATCGAAGTGGATCTTTATCAAAGACACCATCAACTTTTGTTGCTTTGAGAAGAACTTCCGCATTGATCTCGCTCGCTCGCAGAGCTGCTGCGGTATCAGTGGTGAAATAAGGATTGCCGGTGCCTCCGACAAAAATGACAATAGCTCCCCTGTTCAAATGATCAAGGGCGCCTTGCCAATGGTATTTTTCGATGATCGAATCGGTGTCAAAGGCGCTCATGACATGACTTTCGCAGCCAAGATGCGCCAGTGCTTGTTGAAGGATCAGTCCGTTGATCGTTGTTGCAAGCATGCCGATATGATCGGCAGGCGTGCGGGAAAATCCAAATGCCTCGGCTTGCGATCCACGGAAAATGTTTCCTCCGCCGACCACGATGCCAATTTGAACCCCCATCGCATGAATCTCATTGACGGCTGCCGCAATATTCTTGCTGGCTTTTTGATCGATCCCAAATTTTCCGACACCCATGAGGGCTTCTCCGGAAAGCTTGAGTAAAATTCTCTTGTACAGGGGTTTTTTAGTCATTTATGCTTTATGCTCCTACTTGCCAACGGATAAAACGACGGATGCCGAGAGGCTTGTCAAGGCGCTGTCCTTCTTTTTTGACGAGTTCGGCGATGGTGATCGCATTGTCTTTCACATATTTTTGTAGCAAGAGGCAGACTTGCTCGTAGAAAGCTTTAAGCTTTCCTTCAATAATTTTAACCACAATGGCTTCAGGCTTTCCAACGACTTGTCCGCGGGCGATTTCTTCTTCCCGCGCTTTGACATCTGCTGGAACGTCTTCCGGCTTTAAATAGTCAGGAGATTCTGCAGCAATGTGCATCGCGATATCACGCGCAAGTGCTTCTTGTCCGGCGCCTCCTTCGAGCTCAACGAAAGTGACAATCTTACCACCCATATGGGAGTAGATTGCGAGTGAGCTGCTGGAAGATTTTGAGAAGAGCTGAACACGACGGATGCGGATGTTCTCGCCGAGGCTCTGCATCACAATCGCACGGTATTCATCAATCGAGAGCGAAGGATCTTTGCTGAACTTTTGTTGCACAAACGCTTCGACAGAAGCAGGTTTTGTTTCCGCGGCTTCTTTAGCAATATCAAGGGCAAATTGCTTAAACCTGTCGTTTTGAACAACAAAGTCGGTCTCTGCATTGATTTCGACCAAAGCAATCGCATCTTTGCTTTCTGCCGTCGCAATCATACCTTCTTTGGTTTCACGGCCTTCTTTTTTCACAGCAGAGGCCATGCCGGATTTCCGGAGAAGATCGATCGCTTTTTCCATGTCGCCATGAGCTTGGTCAAGCGCCTCTTTGCACTTGCCCATGCCGACTCCGGTTCTTTCGCGGAGTTCTTTGACCATATCGGGAGTCACTTTCAAGGAGGTCATTCTTTTTCCTCCTCTCCTTCTTCGACTTCACCTTCTCCCACGAGTTCGGCTTCTGCTTCCGCTTGATCACCTTTCGCAAGGGTGATGTTCATGTCGTTTTTCTTGTCGATGATTGCTTGAGTCAGCGCTGACAAAATCAGTTTGATGCTCTTGAGAGCATCGTCGTTGCAGGCAATCACATAGTCGATGGGATCCGGATCGCAATTGGTATCAACCAGCGCCATCACGGGAATGCCGAGCTTAATCGCTTCAGCCACCGCAATGTGCTCGCGACTGGGATCGACGACGATCAAGAGGCCCGGGGGTTTGCGCATGGCGCGAATACCGGATAAGTTTTTGTCTAATTTAGCACGCTCTTTCGACATCACGACCATTTCTTTTTTCGTAAACCCTTCTCCGCCGGAGGCGATCCTTTTTTCGATCCGCTCTAAGGTTTTGACAGATTGACGGATGGTTTGGAGGTTGGTGAGCGCCCCGCCAAGCCAACGTTCGCAAACATAAAACTCGCCACAAGCTTCCGCGCATTCACGGACAACGCTTTTTGCTTGTTTTTTGGTCCCTACGAACAGAACTGATTTCCGCTTTGCAATGGCGTCTTTGACGACATCAACGGCTTTGCGGATCTGTTGAACGGTTTTTGCAAGATCAATAATGTAGATTCCGTTCCGTTCCTCGAAGATATAACGTTTCATCTTCGGGTTCCAACGGTGCTTTTGGTGTCCAAAATGGGCACCACATTCTAATAATTCTTTTACGCTGACGATAGAGTCTTGCGATTTTTCTTGTGCAGTTGCCAAGCCTTGTCCCTCGTTTTTCATTTGACACGGCATCCGCTCCTTAAGAGCAGATTTCGGTCTTGGTTAATCATGTTTAAATATTTATAGATCTAGATCTATAAAAGCGCCTGATGAGAATCGAACTCACACAAGTAGCTTGGAAGGCTACGGTTCTACCATTGAACTACAGGCGCGTAGCCTAGCAATTTAACTGATTTGCACACTTTTTTCCAAGCGCTATACACAAATGAATTTAAAAGTTTGAGAAATGCCAAGGAGGTTCCCTAAATTTTGCCAAGGCGTAGCCGGCGTCGAAGCAGCTCAACTTGAATAAGTTGAGCGATGCAGACGGGGCGAAATTTAGTGGAAAGCCGACGCAGGCAGGCTCAAACTTTTGAGCTCATTTGTGTATAACTCAGCTGTAATTAAATATTTTAATCAGGGGCGTCCGCCTCAATCTTGCTGACCGAGCCGCAGAATGATATCGCGTCCTGCAGTAGTCAGTGTGATCGAGGGTGGCGACAAGCGGCCTCCTGCAGAGTAATCATAGAGCTTAATGAAATCTCCACTATTGGTCCGAATCACAGAAGGGCATCTTTGAAGGGGGAGATAATTGGCGTAATATCTTTGGGTGGCCCAATAGGCATCTTGATCGAATTTATAGCCAATGACACCTCTGCCAAATAAGGCGATCTCAGCCTGAGGGCCCAAAAGACTGGCCCCGACGAGTTCAAGATAGCGGAGAGTCCGCTTCAATTCACTTGAGGATGGGCAATCAGCAAATCCCAAAATTCCTGTAATCAAAACCAGATCTGGATGTTGCCTAGAAATTGTACTCAGGGTGTTTAAATCCGAGATGACTGGGATGCCACTTTTCTGAATGGAGCGTTCAATCCCCTTCAAAACATCATCTCGGTTTCCCTCAAAACTTTTGATCAAATCATACAATATGCTTTGGGCTTTCATCAGAGCATCTTCTTTTTTATCTTGAGCGCCCGGTTTGGAAATCGCCTCTTGATAAAGTTCTTTCTCCAATTGACACTGTGCGTCGATGAGGGCTCTGACGGCGCCGCCGCGGTTGATTCCATCTCCGCTCACCAAGATAACAGGCATTTTGAGCATCCTAAAGAGAAGCAGGAACATTTCAACTGTTTGGCAGCGCGACCGCAGCTGAGTTTTTCCCACACCAAGCTGTGAGCTCAAAAGTTCACGTAAACTGTAAAGAAGCAACTTCACTTTCCTAAATCCGCAGGTAGGCTCTTTATCATAGATACTACTAGCCTTTTCTATGATCTCCTGAAGGGTGGGCAAAGTCGAGTCGATTAAAATCTTGGCCATCTTTTTTTGAAAATCGGTATATTTCCCTGCCTCGATTCGCTCGGGTTCCTTGAATTCACCCGCCCACCTTTGGCTAAGGAGGCCCATTAGACTTTGGATTTGAACAGTGACAGAACTCTCTTCATTGAAGAGAGCGAGCAGCTCTTGAACATTAGCAGGGCCATCTTCATCGATCAAAGTTGAAGACGAGCTCGAGCTCGTCGGAAGTGCGCTGGTTGCGTTGATTGAAGGTACGCTAAGAAGATTTTTAACTTCGTTCAAAACTGAACATGCCAAGAGGGCCAATCCATCGATATTGACAGCGCGGCGTGCTTTTGTATCTTCTTTTTCAGATCTGTATGAAATATTGATGTGGAGTAGGGTTGTCAGTCCCAATCTCTGTTTGAGTTCGGGAATGGCGAGCTGCACATTTCGGATCAAAGGCGCTTCCGTCGCAAAAGAATTCAATTGCAGCACAGCGCAGGAGGTGAATTTTTGATCAGAATGAAGAGTTTTTATGTGCTGCATGCCAAAAACAAGCTGATCGAGTTTTAACGCAGTATCTGGGGCTCCGCAGCTGACAGTTAGAAGTTTTGTAAACGAGCTGATCAAATAATAGAAAGTGGGAAGATCGTTACTTTTTTCACACACTCCAGTCACACCCTTTTCTACAGACATTGTTCCCAAGGAGGAGCTGATACGTAGAGGGCTCCACTCAGCAGTTCCGCCTTGAGCTGGGATGGGCGTAGCCATTTGCGGCATCTTAATCTCACAGGCGGCATTAAAGACAGCTCCTCTACCGTGTTTGAAAAGATGTTGTGCATCAAAGAGGGCTTCTTCAATATATCTGATCGGAATTTCAACCCCGTTGTCACTGCATCCAACAAGCCGTAAAGACTCTTGGTACTTATCTCGACGGTGAAGAAGCTTGCTCGCGCTGAAGGCATAGCGGATTAATCGAACATCAGCTGCAATCGTCGGATCGGTTGCAATCATTTGGGCTTCCAGTTCCACTTCAGCTTTTTTCAAAAGAGTAAAGCAATCTTCTCCAATCCCAAGCAGTGAATTGGCATTTTCTGTCTTGATAGGGTTAGCCCTGTAATTCTCGCTCAGCTTTTTCAATCCCTCTCGAGAAACACACTCGACAACTTTTTGGATCTCAACAAGCGTGAAAAAAAGTGAACGGGCCTTTGAATTTTTCGAATCCATTGCAGTGATCTTCAAAACCAATGCTTCAATTGTGCTTTTCAACTTTAAAAAGGCTTCTTGGACTTTTTCAAAGGTAGCCCCTTGATTTCCAACATTCACAACCCATTGATACGCTTGATTATTAAAATACTCCGAACGCGGTTTAATCATAAAGGCAGCCTCATCATAATAGGCCAATCCCGTCCCAAACCGCTCTTTATCGACAGCAGTTAGAAAATTTAAAATCGCCCGACTGTCGCTTCGTATAGATTCCCAGTTGACGGAGCTTGCCATGAACCTATCCGCAAAATCTAAAAGTTGGCTTTTTTGTCTTTTTTGTCATATTTTGCAACCGCTTTTTGGCCTACTTGTTCAAGTATGTCCTGCAAAGCGGCTGCAAAATCTAACAAAAAATCCTGCAAAATCCAATTTTTTAGACTTTGCAGATAGGTTCATCCTTAAACCTCAAAGAGAGTCTGCGGTAAAAATTAATTTAATGCAATCGATGACCTATCCCATAATCAGTGGTCAGGCTAGACTGAGTTCATGGACATTTCCAAAAAGGCCAACCGCGTCCTTCACCTGATCTCGCTCTGTCTCCTCTTGATTTTGATTCGAACGTGGTACTTGGGAGTCGTCCAACACGACTACCATGTGATGCAGTCGAAAAAGCCCCAGCGGCGGGTCATCATTGAAAAAGCTCAGCGGGCGACGATTCATGACCGATTTGGAATTCCGATGGCGGTCAATAAAATCCAGTACAACGCCTCGATTTGTTATGCCAATATCCGGCAGATCCCCAGTTCAATTTGGAAAAAAACAGACGATGGTAAAAAAGTCCGGGTTGCTGCCAGAGTCGAATACATTTCAGAACTAGCTCAGCTGCTCAGCCGCGAGCTAGGACTCGACGTGACTAAGATTGAAGATATCATCCACGGCAAAGCTGCGATGCTACCGCATACGCCGTTTGTCATCAAAGAAGATATTACCGAAGAGCAATTCCACCGACTAAGAATGCTGGAAAAAGATTGGGTAGGACTTCAAGCTGAACGGGTCAGCCGGCGGCATTATCCTTTGGGCAAGGTCGGCTGTGATGTCATCGGATATCTCGGAACCATGGACCAGACGAAATATCTTCAAATTGCACATGAACTCAATACACTAGATGATTATTTGACCGCGCGTGAGCAAGGTGAAAATCCTTTCCTGCCGGAAGGCTTTAAAACACCAGAGGAAGTCTATGACAGGTTCGTTGAGCTACAAGAAAAAGCTTACACAATGAATGACTTGATCGGAAAATCAGGTGTCGAGGCGTATTATGAAGAAGCTTTGAGAGGCTATGTAGGAAAACATATCTATGAGATCGATACCAAAGGCAACTGCTTGCAAGAGATGCCCGGTTCTCGTCCATCGCTCCCTGGGAAAAAAATCACACTGACCCTTTCGTCCGAATTGCAAGACTATGCCGAAAAACTCCTCGGCTCCATTGAAGGATCGCGCCAAGGTGGCGATCTCGATGAAACCTGGATGCGCGGCGGCGCTGTTGTTGCGATGATCCCTCAAACCGGAGAAGTGGTTGCCATGGCGTCGTACCCCCGCTTTGATCCCAACGATTTTATTCCGGTCCGAGATCCCGATGTGAAGAAAGAAAAAGAACAAGCAGTAAAAAAATGGCTGGAAAATGAAGGTTATCTAAGTGCAATCTGGGATGGCATGCGGCCAATCGAGAGGGAATACTATTCCTTCATGGAAGGGCATTATCTGGAAGAAAAGATGCCGCTGTCGTGGCAGCGGTATCTACAAGCTATCTTGCCCAAGCAAGGCGCTCTTAAAAATGTCATGAACCAGATTGGAGATATCAAAACAGCCCTTCAAGTGCAAGAATATGGGATCTATCATCCTCATTTGAAGGAGCTCGCTGAAGATGATCGACTGCTCGTCATTGATCTTTGCCATCTCATTGCACCGCAAGAGCTCTTTGAACTCCCGCTCGTTCCTATCGTAGGACATTTCTCCCTCTCCGACCACCGGATGGATGAGCAGTTGGCAATCCAGTTACTCGCCCAAATCAAAGAAGACGTCCAAGAGCTTTTTGTTGACTTTGATTTTGCCGATTGGCGAAGGGAACATTTCAAAGAGTATCTAAAAACAAAACGACGAGAAGAAAAAGAGCAGAAGAAATTCGCCCGGCCCTACACCGATTACCTCGCTAAGATCCAGCAGCAACTTTTTGCCGCTTTTTGGGATGCGTATCGATCCATTTTCCTCTACACTGCCCTCACAGGGCAAGTACCGATCGCAGAGAAAGATCATCCTCAACTCAAAGCCTACTTTAGTGATCTGATCGATTTTCATAAAATCAAGGTCACTGCCGGGACCCATGCAACCGTGTTACAGCAAAAACTAGGATGGCTTCCCATGCATCTGGGAGTGGCATACTTAAAAACCTTAAGATCTTTTGAAGACCTTACAGCTCCGCTCCAGGGGAATTACACACGTTTGCGTGCACATGAAGGTGTGCATTTAGAAAAAGATCTGGCCGCAGCTTTCTATCCTCTCTATGGATATGGATTTTCAAAATCCCAGGCTTTTCGACAGACAAGCGCTCAGGGATCGGTTTTTAAATTAGTCACCGCTTACCAGACGATGATGGAACGAAGAAAGCAACATAAAAACCTGAATCCCATGACATTAATCGATGATTTGCAGGGAAACCACTTCTCAAACTCCCCTAAACAGATCCTCGGTTCGATGTTAGACGGGACTCCGTACTACCGTAATTACAAAGGGGGACGCCTTCCACGCAGCTCGCATAGCGGTATGGGAAAAATCGACATTATAGGCGCTCTAGAACAGTCCAGCAACCTCTTTTTCGCATTAGCAGCAGGAGAACATATTGAGCATCCGATGAGCTTAGTGACAGCGGCTAAGCAGTTTGCACTTGGAGAAAAGACCGGCATCGACCTCCCCAATGAAGCCCCGGGAAATCTACCCAACGACCTTGATCACAACCGGACAGGCCTCTACTCCTTCTCTATAGGACAGCACACTCTAGAGGTCTCGACCTTGCAATCTGCGACAATGTTGTCGGGATTTGCCAACCAAGGCAAGATCGTTAAACCGCATGTTTTAAAGCAGATGGAAGGGCCAGAACGCGTGCTTGAGCATGAACCGTTGTCTGAAGAGGCAATGCCGCTTTCTGAAAAACTTTTCTCCGTGAAAACAATCGATCACGAAGAAAATATCGTGACGATTGTGCCAACCGAATTGAAAAGGACCATTCCGTTTCCGGACGATGTGTTTAACATGATCACAGAGGGAATGCATAAAGTCGTGGCGGGAGCACGAGGATCTGCGCGTCCTTCGATTATACGGAACCATTCCGACAGCCCCTCTGCTGTCAGCGACTATTATCATCTCCATCAAAATCTGATTGCGAAAACGGGAACCGCCCAAATTCGGTATAAACAGACCGTCTCAAGAACCTCCCCTGCAGTCACGAAAGATAACGTCTGGTTTGCTGCCATCTCCTATCCTGATGAAGATAAAAATCGGTATGAAAATCCCGAACTCGTCGTCGTCGTCTTCCTCCGGTTCCGTCAATCAGGACGCGAAGGCGGGACCATCGCTGCGCAAGTCGTGAAGAAGTGGCGAGAACTTAAGATTAAGCATGAAGAGCTCCTTCGCCCCACTTCAAAATGCATGAACGATACGACTGAATCATCATATCGATAGAGTCTTGCGGACTTGCATATTCATCATCGATAAAAAAATAGCCATAGGCGCCTGCAGGATGCTTTGGAGCAATGGCGACAGCTGATTTAAAATCTTCTATCACGTCTTCTTTTGTGTATCGCTGAGGTAAAGATTCTCGGATGCAGCCCCTAAGGTAATAAAGACAGCATCCTTGATCGACTAAAAAGACCCATGTCTCATTTTCCATCGGCTTTTTAATATACAGCCCAATATTTTCTTCTGTAAATTTGAGACGCTGATTGATCGCATGATCTAAAAGACTTATATGTTTTTGTTTGATTTCCGCCTTCTTCAATAACTGCCCCAATGCTTTAGCAAAGAATAGGGTGAATTTGGCTCCCTCGGGAGATTTAGCAAGCTCTTCGGACGAAAAGCATTTGATACAAAGGAAGAATTTAGAGGTCGCTTTTTCCCATTCTTGTTTGTCGGAATATTCATAGGCAAGTTCAGCAATTCCTTGACTAAAGTTCTCTAAGTTGATTCCGGCTTTGCGAATCACATCCAAAGAAAGATGGTTACACAGGACTCTCGCAAGTTCCTTCCGCATCGGGCCATTTGTAGTGTCGGAAGCTACCTTGAATAATATCTGTAAAAATGTGAAAAAGCATACTTCATCGTGTTTACGATGATACAAAATCGCTTGTTCCAATAGATCATGGGTCTCTTTATCTTCAATTGCCATCGCAAGGCTTTCGGCAAACTGCTGACAGCACTCTTTCCAGTCGTCTTTGCCATCCGGGGTAGCACACTGTAAATAAATAAGAAAATAGCTGGCAGCTTTTCCACATTCTTTTTGTTCTTGGTAACGCAAGCCCACATTATAACAACCGTTTCGGAATCTCCAGACAGCTTCTGTTGGAGCGGTGCGGAGGGCATCACGAGATAAATGACACCCTAAGATTTCTAAGAATGGATAGTGGATTTCCTTGCCATACGATTTGACAAGCTGAAGAGAAAGGTCCAATAAGATAAAACGTCTGGCAAAGTCTTTATTTTTAAAAATTATCGCCATGACCTCAGCAAATCTTGTCGCGATTTTCTTCCATTCAGCAGCGACTGTTGTTGGATTAGAGAAACATTTTAAACAGACGAGCGCTTGTTGAGCAGCTTCTACACATTCCGTATTTTCTAAAGCGAGCTTAGATATCGTGCTTCGAAACATCTCTAAATTCACTTCCAGTTCGCGCATCTTGTCAATGTGATTCCATAATTTTTGGATTATAACCTGTTCCTGATCCCCTTCTGAAAGGGCAAGCACTT
>DASUCX010000136.1:0-2741 GCA_036275855.1 Rhabdochlamydiaceae bacterium | reverse complement strand
AGCTTCAACCATAGATAGACTTTAAGCTTTATTCGCTCTCTGATTGATACGATCAATGAGATCGTTTGCGTTTTTCAAGATTTCTTTCCAGATAGGAACCAGCTCGTGCCAGTCTTCAAATAACCGGTTGATCTCGGTGGCCTTTTGATTGATGTCATTTTGAATTCTGTCGCTGCGGCGGGTAAAGACGGCGCACAATTTTTCGGCTTCATCCCGTGTCCAGGTTGAGCGAGAAAGATATTCATGAGGGAAGATTTCTTTCATTTTTTCGACGAGCTGGCTTTCATTGGCAAGCTGCACATCTTTATTCCTGTGGTCAGAGAGTTGTTTACCGACATGCTCGACAAAACTCGTGATGGTCTCGACTTTGTCTTTTAATTTGCCAAGTTCGCCGTTTTTGACATGGATTTCATTTTTTTTGACTTCTTCGGTCTTCATGGCGAGCTGAACGAGCAGGAGGCGGAGGTTGATGTCTTCGTGATGCTCTTTTTCTACAACGGCTAAATGTTCGGGAAGCTCTTCTGTTTCAACCGGGATAAAGGGCTCGAAATTCGATGGTGATGATGCATCAATAGCTGTTGTCATGGAGATCTCCTCATTTTTTTAGTGACACCAGCATAACATTAAGAAGATCTTTTTGGAATTAATAATTTTTATTCCATTTAAAAATATACTTACCTTGGTCGTTAAAACGGGTCTCTGCCTGCAGGGCAAAGCCTCCTTTGAGCTCGACTTCGACGACAACATGGCTCTGCTCAGTGCTTTGGGTGAGGGTGATCATGACCCCTTCAGTGAGGTATTTACCGATCTGGACGGCGACTTTTCCGGTCTTTTCATTCGTTGAAATGCCTAGTCGGTCAATGCCAAGATTTTTATGGATTTTGTCTAAAAGGGAGGGTCCGGAGCCTCCGGAGAGGCTGATAATGGTATAGGCGAGCTGTCCGGCCTGGGCGGGATTGAGCTCTGAGACATCTTTATTAAACAAAATTCTAGCGAGGATCGAACTTGTCGGCAGGGGAGGGTTCGATTGGAAGCTGAGCTGTGGAGCTTTGAAAGAGCCCCGGAAGGTCACTGTAACATTCAGATTGTTGAGATCTAAGTTGCTCGTGAGATTGATGAAGCTATCGCCTTCTGTGAAGGAGACTTCGCCTTGAGTGATTTTAAAATCTCTGCCTGCAAAGGAAAATTTTCCTTTGCTCGTTTTTAAAGTTCCCACGGTCGTAATGGCCATATTTTCGCCGGTGAGACGGAGATCGCCGATCAGCTCGGCATCGATGCCATGACCTGTCAAATGAATATTTTTCTCACCCTTGATCTGTAAATCATAACGGAACGGAGCAGGAGTCGAGGGCTGGACAGGCAGGACGTATGACTCAGGCTGGTTAATGAAGGTGACGGGAAGCATCGGCAGCTCGGAGGGGAGCTCATCGGGGATTTGGATCTCGGCCTCATCGATGGTAAGAGTTCCTTGGGCGAGGGCTTCATTGGTGTTGCCGGTAAGTTTAAAAGGTCCGGTGCAAGAGGCCGAGAGCCAATCAAAGTGCACGAGGCGGAAATTGCCGATATGTCCTTCGATGGAGAAAGGGAGCGACTTCTCGAGCCTGATCTGGCCGCTCGCAGAGGCACTGCCTTGAGTTTCATCGGTTAAATCAATGTGGTGGATATCGATAATGCTGCCGCTGGCTTCTCCTTGCAGCTGGATGTTTTTCAGGGAGATGCCGATGACATAGTTTTGATAAAACCCGTTTTGAATGGAAAGAGGTCCGTAGAGAAAAAGATTATCGCATGTTCCGCTGCTGACGAGTTTTGCGGATAAAAATCCTCCAAACCGCTGCGTACCGATATTGATAAAGTCGAAGAGCTGTTCGATATGACCTTCGACCGTACACTCTGCGGCCCAGTTTTTATCTTTTTCGCAGGCGAGCTTGAATGGATAAACTTGATAGACGAGGGGGATTGTCGCAGTGAGTTCGACAAATTGCTCTCCGGTGGCAACGATGTGGGAGTGGAGTTGGAGTTTGTCATGGTTGAGGGTGGCTTGGATATTGGCTTTGGTCTGAATCGGCTCAGTTGCCCCTGCGGGGAAAATGTCGGCATGCTCGAGTAGGAGATTTAGATGGCCTGCGAGGTCAGTATTCGATCCTTCGAGGGCGACATCAATGGAAGAAAGTCCCTGTAAGGAGAGGCGGGGAGAGAGCAAGGTGAGGAAGTCGACAGGGAAATGGTGAGCCTGGAGACCGAGTTTGGATTTTTCAGGAGTGATGGCAAAAGAGGAGCGGATGTCGCCGTCGCTGACATTCAAATGGAAATCTGAAAGAGAGACTCTCTCTTTGGAAAAATGGAAAGCAAACGGCTGCGCTAAGTGTAGGTTTTTCTGTAAGAGAGCTCCGGAAAAACGGTCGCAATGGAAGTCGAAAGCGCCGGCTTGATAAGAAAAATGTCCTTCAGAAGCGATATCGAACGGGTTTTTCCACTGCCCTTCCGTTTTGATGAAATATGACCAATCGCGGGAATTCCAAAACAGAGAGGTGCGGCCGGAGGTGAAAAAGATATCGGCAAAATACGATTTTTCAAATTCTAAATCGAATTTTCCCTTGATGGTTTCAAAAGGGATGGTTTCAAAGAGATCGGTGGCAAACAGATCGATGACGACTTGGTCAGAGATAAAAGGGCCTGCTTTGCACGATTTAGCAATGGCATGAGATTGTAGAGTCGATTCTTTAAAATCGATCTGCCCTCCG
>DASUCX010000135.1:0-2667 GCA_036275855.1 Rhabdochlamydiaceae bacterium | reverse complement strand
AAGGTACTGATCTTTATCGATTTCATGTGTTTCAGCTTGCTCGATGGCTAGTTTAATCAAAGCCTCGTACCTTTCTACTAACTTGTAGCCTGCAGCCTGAGCTTTTTGGCGGACACCATCTCTTTCAGTTGCTGATTCTCTCGGAGTATTGTCAGCTGTTTCTTGAGCTGCACGATAAGCTTTAAAGGCGCTTTTGACCTTGTCAACCTCAGCACATAAAACCATGTGTGTTCGATAAAGATCAAGGTTCGACTGTTGTTCTGAAGTAAGGTCGAAGAGCTTTGCTTTAATCGGGAGAATAACTCCATAATAAATATGCGAAATACCATAGCTACAAGAGACCCTAACTCTTTCAAGTTTACTCTCCCCTGGAGTCATGCATTCATCCAATAGACTTTTTCCATTATTGCCAATTCCTTGGCGAGGTTTATAGCCTAGGCTTGAATTGCCGATCCCTTGGCTAAGCTTACTCCCTGAATCTGACCGAGGATAAACCACAGTCTGGGATGGACTCTGTAGCGAGATTTTGTTTGGCATGATAATTACCTTTTTTTATTAATCAGTTATTTAATATTTAAATATTATACACAAACAAACACTTGTTTTAAATAATACCAATTATTTTAATTTTTAAAACATAAACATTCTACACAAACATCTAACATCCAATCACATACTAAAAATCATATTAACAATAATTTTATTGAATTTAAAAATAAATTTTACTAAAATTATATATGTAATTAAGAGGTTAATATGAATAATACCACGGAATTGAACAGTAAGATTGCCGGCCTTGAGAGCCAAGTCGATCTATTAGAATCGGAACTTAGCTATATCGATCAATTGCTTCTTAAATGCGGGTTTCCCGAAGGGATTAAGACCCTAAAAATGGCTGTCGAAGAATTGCTTAGTCAAGACACTACCGATATCGACGAAGACGAGTCAGAAGTCCTTTAATATTAGATAATTATACCTAGTTAATCCAGAGGGTAGACCTTAGCAGGTCTACCCTCTTGCATTTTACGGAATTTTAGGGTTTAATGATGAGCACCTTATGGGTAAGTTGATTTTTGAGCATA
Organism: Rhabdochlamydiaceae bacterium; assembly: GCA_036275855.1. GTDB lineage: Bacteria > Chlamydiota > Chlamydiia > Chlamydiales > Rhabdochlamydiaceae > PALSA-1444. Next base: position 1,585 of record DASUCX010000135.1, on the reverse strand, counting down.
GCGGAGAAGAGAAGGAGATCCCGGACGGAGAGCCCATCGCCTCCGTCTGTGAAGAGGCAGGGGTGCCTTTTGCCTGCACGGAAGGGGTTTGCGGGACCTGTGTGATCGAAGTTGTCGAAGGAATGGAAAACCTATCCCCCTTTACCCAAGAAGAAAAAGACTTCCTCGGAGACGAAAGCAAGGAAAGACTTGCCTGCCAATGCAAACTTCGGGGCGGATGCCTAAAGATTAAATTTTAGTGGAGGAAACCATGCAAGACCAAATTACAAAAGAGATGACCATCGACGAGATCTTCACAAGGTTTCCTCAAAGAGGTCAAAGACTGGCTCAAGAGATGCAGAATGCAGGCTTAAACTGCGTCGGCTGCGGAGCCTCGGTTTGGGAGACATTAGAAGCCGGCATGCTCGGCCATGGGTTTAAAGAGGAAGATTTAGAAAAGCTCCTCAAAAAACTCAATGCGATCTTAGCTGAGAAAATTGATACCTCTACCATTTCCCTAACCCCCAAAGCAGCTGAGAAATTTAAAGAGATCCTCGCTGAAGAAGGGAAAGAAGGCTGGGGCCTGAGATTTGCCGACCGCGCAGGCGGATGCAGCGGCTTTGAGTATGTGCTGGACTATTCAGAAAAGGCTTTAGACGACGATGAAGTGTTCCATTCCAATGGGATTGATATCCATGTCAGCCAATCTTCGGTCTCTCGACTCAAAGGCTGCGTCATCGACTTCGTCGACGGGCTGAATGGCTCAGGATTCAAAATTTCCAATCCCAATGCCAAAGGTGCTTGCGGCTGCGGCAAATCTCAGAGTTACTAATACAAGAATCCAAAGAGCCAGAGGGTAGAATCGAGGAGGATCTATAAGCCCTCTTTAATTTTAGTCATTGGGCATTGATCAAATTTAATCAATGGGCATTATCCAAATTAAGGCTTGCCCTTAGATCGTATATAACTAACTAGTATAGAGAGTGTTATGATTTTCATGAACAAAATGAAGTTCAATTTCGGATTATACCGGCATTTCTTTGCATTAAAACCATCGAATGGTATAAAATGAAGTTCAAACTCAGATTGTACGGTATCTATGATTCATAGAGAGATTTTAGAGGAGCTTCAAGAGCTTGTAAGAAGCTACCCGGTGGTGACGATTATCGGTCCCAGGCAATCGGGAAAAACAACTCTGGTCAAATTCGCATTTCCAAATAAACCTTACGTAAATCTAGAAAATCCAGACATTCGAAACCTTGCAGAAATAGACCCCAGGAGCTTTCTGGAGCAGTATCCAAATGGAGCAATTCTTGATGAAATTCAAAGGGTCCCTATCCTTCTTTCGTACATTCAAACAATTGTTGACGAGACAGACCAAAAGGGGATGTTTATTCTTACAGGGAGTCATCAACTCGAACTGCATGAAGCGATTTCACAATCGCTCGCGGGTCGCACAGCACTTCTTTCATTGCTTCCCTTAAGCCTCAATGAACTTACAGCAGCTGGTTTTAATCCATCCCTGAACGAATTATTGATCAAAGGAGGATATCCGCGCATTTATCAGGACAAATTAGATCCCACGAAGGCTTACCGCAACTATTTT
>DASUCX010000134.1:0-8590 GCA_036275855.1 Rhabdochlamydiaceae bacterium | reverse complement strand
TGCCATTTCTAGAAAATTTTTTTAACTCGATGGTATGGAGTTCCAAATCTTTGAAGTAAAGAACCCCCGTTTCTTTTTCCTTGATGTGGAAAGTATTATGATACTTGTCGACTTCGGGAATAGACGTGAAATTGAGAATATGAATGCCAATGGCTTTAGAAAGGAGTCCATAATCCTCGGCAACCTTTAGCTGTTCTGTGTAGAGCTTTGCCCAGTAATAAAGCGCCCTTTTGTCATAGTCGGCCTCATCGCTGATCTGAATTTCGATATTGAATCTTTTGCCACAAACTCCCTTTGCCTTGATATCCAAAATGGAGAGTTTTTCCTGCCTGAAGTTTTTAGGGTTGTAGGGATTCATGAGGGTGATTTCTTCGACCTGATCTTCTTCTCCTACGATGGAGTTAATGAGAGAGATCAGTAAATCTTTATTTTCCTCAACACCAAATATTTTTTTAAAGGCGATGTCCACTCTGGGACTAATTCTTTCCATGACGCCTAGCCCGTAACTTTGTTTGAGCAAAGTGTATCACAATCTTCTATACCCAAACAACTTTAAAAGTTGACATATTTTAACCTTTTATTAGAGAGCTAATAGCTCACCATCATAAAGGTACCAATGGCGATCAGGAAGATGGCAAAGTACTTTTTCAACCGATCTGAAGCGATACGGTGGGTCATGCGAGCGCCGAATGGTGCAGAGAGAAATGTTGTGATCGATAAAACAATAAAAGCCGGGATATAAATAAATCCGAGGGTATGCGGGTAAACAGTCTCGCCAAGCCCAAAAGCCAAGTAAGAAACCGCGCCGCCTAGGGAAATAATAAATCCCGTTGCCGTAGATGTTCCGACGGCACTGCCCATCGGCATCTTAAGAGCCACGAAAAAAGGCACCATCATCGTTCCTCCGCCGATCCCTAAGATATTTGAGAGCGTGCTGACCCCAAAAGCAGCAGCATTGAGTAACGGGAGCCCGGCTGAAATTTGCCTCTCTACATCAGGAAGAGCTCTTTGATGATAAAAATAGAGGCCTAAGATCACAGAAAAAAGACCGAAGATAATCTTCAACGCCGATGTGGGTAGCAGATAGCTGATGAAAGCTCCGGCGCCGCAGCCCAAGATCAAACCTGGAAGCATCGGTTTGACAACAGCCCAATCGACTTCTTTTTCTTTATGATGCGAATAAGTGGCTGAGATCGCATTAAAGACCATGGCAGCCAGCGAGGTTCCTATCGCCAGCTGCATGATATCAACAGAAGGAAACTTCATCAGGGTAAAAACTAAGAGCAGGCAGGGGACTGTAACAATACCGCCGCTCATGCCAAGAAGCCCTGCTAGAAATCCTGCGCCAATTCCAATCAACGCATAAAGAAAAAGTGAAAAGGCAAGCATATGGCTTTCATACTGAAATGGAGAGAATGTTTCAAGAATTTACGAGTTGAAACAGGGCCGAAGAATCATTATTGTAAAAGAATGGACCCTCAGACAGAAAAGTTTTATCAGACGTTGCTAGCTCGAATTCCAAAAGGCGACTTATCGATTGCCCAGATCCGTTTCGGCTTCGAAAAACTCATGGAAGGCTTCCCTGCACAGCCGGACGTCCACTTTCAACTTTTAAGCATCGGCAAACTTTCCGCCGCATGGGTGCATGCTCCCGGTTGTACGCGAGAAAAGGCTATCCTTTACTTCCATGGGGGAGGATATATCTCAGGATCGTTCCACTCCCATCAAGATCTGATTGGGCGGCTTGCCAAAGCCACCGGATGCGATGTCCTGGCGGTTGACTATCGGCTAGCCCCGGAGCATCCTTTCCCAGCCGCTCTCCAAGATGCCCTTGCTGCTTACGAATTTCTCCGAGGAGAGATTCCTCCCCAAAACATCTTCGTTGCCGGATCATCAGCTGGCGGTGGGCTCGCTTTAAGCCTGCTCCTCAAGCTCTTAGACAGAAAAGAAACCTTGCCTCGCGCTGCGATCTGCATCAGTCCTTGGGTCGATCTTGCCATGACCGGCAAGACCTTGCAGTCCAACGAAGGCAAAGACTTGATCCATGCAGAAAACATTAAAGCTGCAGCCTCAATTTATCTTGCCGGTCATTCTCCGAAAGATCCTCTAGCTTCTCCTTTATATGGAAAGCTAGAAGGTCTTCCGCCACTGCTGATCCATGTCGGAACACACGAAGTCTTTTTAGATGAGATTGAGCAGTTTGCTCAAAAAGCGAAAGAGAGCAAAGTCAAAGTCAAGCTACAGAAGTTCGATGAGATGATCCACACCTGGCATCTTTTTGCATCGATGATCCCTGAAGGACAAAAGGCCTTTGAGAAGATCGGACAGTTCGTTCGGTCGCATGCCTGATAGGAAATCTAATGCTGACTGCCGGTTCTTATCATTTTTTTGTCAGCCACTCACGAACTTTGTGCAGAATGGGAGGAAGAGGAGCAGTGAGTTGGGAATTAACCCAGGCAGAATAGGGGACTTTTTGTCCTGGGATCCAAAATCTAGGAATCAAACTGAAGACTTCTATCCCTGTAAACGGTTTCCATAGGGTGTCTTCGTGAAGGATTTTGATTTCTACAGGAAGAGGAGGCATGTTGCCTTTCAGCTCCACTTTGTACATAAGCTTTGTGTTCCAGCTATAAAAGTTGCGCCAAGACTGTATTTGTTGGTTAATGAATTTGATGACCAGGTCATGGTAATTGTATTGGACAGCACCCTGCATCCAGAATCTACTCCAGGTGGATTTGTCAAACATATTTAAAGAGTAATCGTACACAACCTGGATTTTATGAATCAGAGACGATTCTGAAAGCCCTTCTGTGTTTAAATAAAAAATCGATACAACTTTTTTAAAAGGAACAAAAAAATATTTCAGAGAAAACTCGCTTTCTGCCCGCACAAACATGTCGAAGCGCTGTTCTAGATAGTTATAGGTATGCTTAAGAGCAAGTGTTCGAAATTGCGCCACTTGCCACAAGGTCATCGCATGAATGGCGGCATTGAAGAGGGAGAGGGTAGAGGAGGTTAAATAAGCATAGCAAAGGTCTAAAACGGTGTGGACGAAGAAAAGACCCGTTGTAAGATTTTCTAAGGTAGTCTTTGTCCAAAAAGCCGTGAAGTGATCGAGCTGGTCTGTTGGGGAATTTCCCAGCACTGCTGCAGGGATTGAAGTTTTTTTTAATAGCTCTAGAACATCGGTTTTGGGAATTAAGAATCGATTCATAGCAAAGACAAAAACGGCTCCTGCGCCAACCACTAAAGCCGTATTGACAGCTAGATCGGTATAAAATCTAGCGTTGTCGTTATGGCGGTACTTATACCCGAGGAACTTAAAATCCGGGGCGCTAGCTTTGTTAAAAACCAAATAATGACATTCATTTTGGATTTTCCATCCGAGATAGGCCGTATTTGCAACGTCGCAGGTAAATAACAGCCCACGGGCGATTTCTGAAACTTTATAGTTAACATCGTAATCTGCGAGATAGGCCTGACCATAGGCAAGTGCGCATCTTGCGATTGAGTAGCTTCCTTGGATCCAATTGAGATAAGAGCTCATTTAACTTCAGACTTCCTTTTTCTGCTGGTTTGCATACTCCGACTGAATGTGTTCAAGCATTTCATTCAAATATTTCGTTAACTTTGTTGCAAGCAGTTTACGAGCTTCGTTTCTATCGGGGTCTAAAGCCATAAGATAGTCCTTTTTAATTTGCTCAAAGGAAGCGAGCGATGTATTCGTGTCCATTCCAAAAAATTCCCGATGAGTTCTAAAATCTGATTGTTTATGGTGTGCTTTCCATTTATTCACGCAAAGATCATATTCAAAGCCTTCAAAAAGTGTTGGAGGTCTTGATGATTCTCTCGTGGGATCAATCGCATCCAAACTGATATTAAACCAGTATTCACGAAATCGATTGTCTTCATTAGTCCTTTTGTTAGGCGCTTTAGGTTTTTCAGATTCATACTGCGACTCAATGTGATCAAGAATTTCATTCAAATATTTCGTTAACTCTGTTGCAAGCAGTTTACGAGTTTGGTTTCTATCGGGGTGTAAAGCGAAATGATAGCGCTTTTTAATTTGCTTAAAATCTAAGAACGACGTGTTATCGTCCATTCCCAATAGCTGCCGATGAGTTTTAAAAGTTTCTATACCCTGGTGTGCGTTCCACTTATTTACAGCCAGATCGTGGCAAAAGGCATCAAAAATGGCTGTAGGTCTTTTTTTCTCTTTAGGATCAATAGCAGCCAAACCGATGTTGTACCAGTAGCGAAAAAATGGAGTCGTATTGTGAGCCTCTTCTTCAGGCATTTTATATTTCGTATTGTGAGCCTCTTCAGGCATTTCATATTGTTCATATGCAGGTTGACGAGGAGGTTCATTGAAGAAAGTTTCATACGTAAAATACTGTATATAGTCTGCCTTAGAAAGCAATGAGGGGACATCTGGTAAGTTCAACCGCTTGACACTATCTTTAGTATAGAGCTTCAATAAGATCATGAGATACGAGTCGCTGAAAGTTATTTTTTGCGCTGTTCCCCAGGCCTCTCTTGCATTCCTAATTTTAGCTTGTAAAGATCTCATTTGGTCAGCTTTCAATAATAGAGGGTCTAAATTGCCCAAAGCCTGTGATGAGTTGACACTTTTTTCATGGAACACCTGATGTTCAAGCACTTTTGCAATAGCATCCCCATTGAATGGGTACTGAAACTCGATTTTTTTTCCATTAGGAAGCAGTTGATTGCACTTCTGAACAGTCTCAATCAGTTGAAATTCGGCCTCCATAGTCTGTTCTGTAAGAGTCTCGTAATTTTTGCCAGAGAATTCACCCTCTGCATTGCAGACCAATTGGTCTCGTTGTGAAAAAGACAGCAGCCCGCCTGAATCATTGATAAGGCCTAGCTTTTTTCGGAAAAACAAAGATAAATACATGCCCACTCTATGATCGCTGGGGGCAAAAAAATCGGGCGCTACACTTGGAGATTGCAAAAGGCTTAATCCTATGACTCCTAAAACTGCACTAGCTGCTACTAGAACATTAAATAATAGGGGATAAAACGAAAGTGTAATACTGCCTTGTCCTAAAAGAGAAATAACGCCAAGGTCATTTAAGGTGCAGACTGTGCATTGGACAACGCCTTTGATGACAAAACCACCTAAAATACCGCAGACAGTATCTGCAAAAAAAGCATAGGCGTATGTCTTTGCCTTTTCCCAAGCTTTGTCAATTTGAGAAACCTCACGTGAACATCGATAGCGAAGATAGTGGCAAAGGGTCATCGCGCCATTATAAAGCATCCCTAAACGGGAGATTGTGAGGATTACACATGCATTGTAAATAAATCTTAAAGGCGTCAATAAGTAAAATCGATCTGCTGCATGCCAATAACTGATGTTTCTGAGATTGGAGTAGGGGTTTACTTTGGCGGTTTTGATTGCCTCTAATGCTGAATCTCCTTTATAGGAGAGCGGAAGTTTTTGAAAATCGGGAGGATACAAAATATCCAAGGCGAACCGATTTAATAAAGCATATTCTGTGAATGAAGGCACTCTTTCTGTTAATAAAGGCATTTTTATCATGGCAGCATTGTAAACTAAAATACGAATTAATGCACGTTCTTTTGTTTAATAAGAAATCAAACTTGGCATGCAATCTAATTTTTATTTTACAAAACTGCTGGACTCTCACAAACCACAGGTTCTTCTGTTTGAGAAGACCCAGTGTTCTGAGAATAAAATTGCTTCGCCCATCTTCTATAATGCGGGAGCGGACCATCTTCTGAGCAGAGAATTGGGGGTACGCGATATATTTTATTTTCCCAAATCGCCCGATCTTCTTCAAAATTATTCAATAAGATCTTGGTATTTTGCTTCTCAATAAGTTTAATGACAAAATAACGGAGAAAACTTGGAAGTTTTATCTTGTCTTTATTTATGCATAATCCCATTTGAAGGCGCACTCTTTCTTCGTCAAGTGGAGTAAAGAAGAAATATTGGCGGAGCTCCATAGGATAGTCTCTTAGAGTGACATAATTGTCGAGAATGCTGAGGCCATTATATCTCCACTGAACATGGACAGGGACTCTTTTACCAAATCTCCCTATTCCGTCGCCGGGATAGACCAAATTAAGGCCAAATATCAATTGTGGTCCGAAAGGCTGATTTTCATCTAGTTCAACGCTGTTTTCTTCAGACCCATGCATTGGTTCAAAATGCTGTGTATCAATCCCATTTTCAGCAAGTTCTTGAATGTGGGTCTTTATGATCATCTTTGAATAAGTGATCTTCGTCCAATTACCCTGCAAGTCGTCCGAGAATTGAGGAATCTCCCATGCTGGAGCAGAATAATCTTCGCTATAATAGATCACAACCATTCCCAAGCGTTCGATGGTCGGATAAGCATGCAGCTGGGATTTTTTGCCCTTGGGAGCGCACTTTGAATAGGGGACATTTTGGCATTTTCCTGATCGATCGAAGCCCCATTTATGGAAAGGGCATTCGATCGTTTCTCCCTTAATTGTTCCTCCATGTCCAAGATGAGCGCCTAGATGCGGACAATGCGCATCCAGCACACTAATGGCCCCCGATTCCGTTTGAAATGCTACCATATCTCTTCCAAGAGATTTGATGGGGAATACTTTTTGTTTTCGTAGATCCTCCAGCGAGCATACGGCATACCAGCCATTGGGAAAACTGCTCATGGTATAGTTACGCAACATGTCGGCTCCTTATTTTTTTATAAATCCAAATATTATTGTGTCATTTTTATTATGTCCACCGATTTGCAAAATGCCGTTCTTTGCTCAGGGACACTCCTAGAGAAGGCAGTCCATGCAACGTCTGATAATGAACCTTATGTTGGCTGCTATAGCTGATTTAGGAATCCGGTAAGTTGGTATCTGAGAACGAGAATAAAGCAATGCTAGAGGCGCAAGAGATCTCTTGCGCCTCTTAAGGCTCTTTAATTCCTAGCGATGACTGCCCACGGCGCTTTCAACGTACGATTTGAGAAGAAGAAGTTGATCACGTGTTCGGACGATATCTTTCTTGTCATCATTATCGAAGTCCGGCAAAGTGAACTTCTCTACTGCACCTTCAGCTTCTTTTAGTTTTGCTTCAATCTGAGGCTGTTTTGATTTTAGCCAATTTCTCTCAGTTCTTGCTTTGAGCTCAATTTCAGTCGCCCTCATATCCTCCTCTTTAGCGAAATAAACCTTCGACCAGCCAATGATCAGCCCAATTGCTGCAGCAATAAGAACCGCTTTATAAGATCCTGACTTCAGGAAAGTTAGACAGGCCGCTGTACCTGTCGCTAGAGCTGCTACAAAAAGCATCGAATAACCGTAGTCTCGATTGGTCTTCGGCACAGGAACGGGAACTAATGCATCTTTGCACATTTTGGCAATCCCTTGATGGTCTTTTTCTAGCCATGCTGTATAGCTGCAACTATCTGATTTTGCTACCCCTAGCACCTCAGGAATAGGCCTTGTAGCTTGCTGAACGAATTCTCGATCGTTTCTAGGCACCCACATCGCTTTTGAGAACACTACTGATCCACTACTCATAGCACCTACCTTTGTTAAGTGATTTTAAGGGCAGGATTTTAACACACCAAAGAATAGAACACAATTCACTAGAGCCATTCCCGCTGTGAATTCTTCGAGGAGATCTGGAAGCATTTCGGATGAATTTACCCCATTTTTTTGAAAGCCCTATGAAGTTTCATAGTGATCTTTCAAAAAAATGGGATAAAGTCGCCGAAATGCTTCTCAGAGATCGCGAAGAGGCACAACGGGAATGGCTCCACTAGCCACTTTCTTTTAATTTTTGAGTTTGCGATCCTTGTCTCTATTTTCTGCAACAGAGGAGCCGACGGATGACTCAACAAATTGGACTGCACTACTACGTATGTGGAGCTGGTAATGCTCCCAATAGAGAAATCAAATTTTATGGGGATGGAAAGTGGCATTTAGCGGCCTTGTTTATCAGAGCAGCGGCATTATAGGAAGACTTGTACTGGGGGGCGCAAGAAGGCTTAGAGCAAAACTTGGAGCACGTGTCACAGCTAGCAAGACCTCTTCGGTTGTCAATACTGTCTTGGTATCAGTCATTGCCTATCAGGCCTGGTATATTCTAGCCTGGCAATTTTCCAGGGAAAAGAAGAAAATCCTGGATTCCGTAAATCACCAATACACAGTAGGACAAACAAGCAATGGGCAATCCATTCTGAAATGCCTCTTGACACTTTTAAAAAAGAATACCGCTTGGATGGAAGGAAACAATTAAGAAGATAAACAGACGGTCTTTGCAAAGAGACCTTGCCAATCTCAAAAGAAAAAGGAATCATCATACAAGAAGGAATTAAAAAAGCTGCGCGTTATAGGCTGAATCGCCTTGAATGGTTTTGCGACACTTTATACGGCGGTCGGTTTGCTCGCGATAGGCGTTCGCACCCTTGCGATGTGTCATTTGTCCTCAGGGATCTTTTTTGAATCAAACAAGTTAGCAAGCCCTCGATAATCGACAGCGTATCTATCTAATAATATTTGGTACATTTCTGGATGTTGAAGAAATTTCGTTTTCCCGCTAACACGTTCTTCTCTT
>DASUCX010000133.1:0-2279 GCA_036275855.1 Rhabdochlamydiaceae bacterium | reverse complement strand
AGTATGCAGAAGTAAAATCGCGGCTCTTTGCCCATGCGGAGATTTCTATGATCAATGGAGACGATCCTTGGGCAGGAGTGATGATCCGTCGTGCTAAAAAGGTTGTGAGATACGGCCTCAATTCTAAATTCGAGCTCTTTGCTTCTCATCTGCAGCTTTCTTCCAAAGGAATGAGTTTTGATGTCCATTGGAATAAAGAGACTGTGGCTTTTAATACGGTTTTGATCGGCCGTTTCAATGTCTACAATATCCTAGCTGCTGCAGCGGTTGCTTTATCTCAAGGAATGCCGCTCAAGAAGATTGCCAGCAAGTTAGAGAGTTTTCCTGGCGTGCCTGGACGATTAGAGCGCGTGGTCAATTCCAAAAATCTCCAGGTCTTTGTCGATTATTCTCACAAGCCCGATGCACTCAAGAATGTCCTCCAAACATTGAACGAACTAAAAAAAGGACGGCTCATCACAGTGTTTGGCTGCGGAGGCAATCGCGATGTGCAAAAACGACCTCAGATGGCATCGATTTCCGAGGCTCTTTCTGATCTAACTATTGTTACAAACGATAATCCCCGGAATGAAGATCCTGCAGAAATCGCAAAGCAAGTGATCAGCGGGTTTCAAAAAAAAGCCTATCTTGTTGAGCTGGATCGGAAGAAAGCTATTCAGCAAGCGCTGGAGCTTGCAAAACCAGACGATATTATTTTGATCGCCGGCAAAGGGCATGAGGCATACCAGATTTTTGCCCATCAAACCGTCGCCTTCGATGATAGAGAGATTGTGAAGGAAGCTTGCAGGGGGTAAGAAAAGTATGATAAACTCCACGCTCATGCGCAAAGTTTTGTTATTCGCATGTCTTCTTTTCGTTGTTCCACTCATGGGAAGCGATGCGAGTTACGCCTACAAACCGTTGCGCACGTATAAGATCTCAGTTCCCCAGCATGCCAAGCCGCTGATTATTTTGGATGCTGGCCATGGCGGGACGGACGAAGGAGCCAAGATCCATTATTTTATGGAGAAGAAGCTCACTTTGATGACAACGCTGTTACTTAGAAAATATCTCAATGAAATGGGCTACCGGGTGATCATGACCCGCAGTAAAGATGTTTTCATTCCGCTCCATCGGAGGGTTTCGATTGCCAATAAAACAAAAGACGTGCTCTTTGTGAGCATGCACTTTAATTCATCGCCCTCTCCGGAGGCGCATGGGATTGAAATTTTTTACCATTCAGGAAGCGACCGCAAGCGGGCACAGCATTCGAAAGAAGCCGGAAGTCTCGTTTTAAAAGAATTGATTGCGCAGACCCATGCCCATTCCCGAGGTGTTAAAAATGGAAATTTCCACGTCATTCGAGAGACGACGATGCCGGCGATTTTAGTTGAAGGAGGCTTCATGACCAATATTGTTGAGCGGAGCAACCTTCGTGACAAAAAGTATCTCGAGCAGATCGCTAAAGGGGTTGCCCTTGGAATCGATAAATACCTGAAAAATTAAGAGAGGGCGAGCGCCCTCTCTATGACCTATTTATCATGATCATCGTGTTTGGTTTTAGCGGCGTTTTTTTGCCGACATGGTCAGCTGCATCTGCGACTTTCCCTTTCTTGGTCGTAAACAGCAAGGAAACTAATGTCGCCACCTCAGTTGGGAAACGGCGGCAGCTAATTTTGGGGAGCATATTTTCTAACTAAATATTCCCAACACCGTCTCCCCACCCAATCAAAAAAAAGTGACCCACCGTACGTAACCAAACCGGCTATAACTGCACCAGTAACGGATCGTCGGAGTAGTACACTACGGTCTGTCGCAGTTTCAGGATGTACTCTTTGAGCTAAGCCTGGCGCAATGTGAGATAACGGTTCCTCTAAATACATTATGGCACCGGTTGCTACGGAAATTGCTACTACGCAAGCGGTTCTCATTGCTGGTTGGCTGATGAGTCCTGTTTGACGCCCTTGGATCGCTGTTGTCATAAAAACCTCCTTTTTGATGCACGCGCTCGGCCTGCGTCTTTAAGTATGCAACTGTTGGGAGATAAGAACAACTTTTTTGAATGCGCTGGCTCTGTGCAGTGTTGCCATCGACAGGGTTACCTGGTATATTTGTCCACGGCGCGAATTGAACGCGCGACCTGCCGCTTAGGAGGCGACCGCTCTATCCACTGAGCTACGAGGACATGGAAAACTATTTTATACTGTGGGGCGGTGAATTTTTTCATTTTGACCTGCGTGAAAGCTCCCGCGGTTCGTCTATCAAAAAGGAGGCCGTATTAATAATACTGCCCTCTTTTT
>DASUCX010000132.1:0-6843 GCA_036275855.1 Rhabdochlamydiaceae bacterium | reverse complement strand
TTCGATAGCTTTCTTTTTGACTTCCGAGGTCATCATCCTTCCTGCCCTGTATTCGATGGCAATATGCTCTAACTCTTGATCGTCATCGAGGAAGTAAAGCAAGTAGTGATAAGCCACATCGACGGTCAGATTTGCTCCTTTTTCAATGTGCTCTTGCTTCGTCACGCCGCCGCCAGAAAACGCTTTTTCTCGGATCTTTTTTGAAAGAGCCTCTTCCGAATCGCTCATAAAAATTACCTCTCTTGCTCCTGTCGAGCTTGCTTTGTCTTGCGCATGTTCGAGACTAGGGAGGAAACGGGAATGAATCGTTGCCGGTTTGAGATATCCCAGCTTATGGGCAATCTCTCGCGTCATCCGGAAATACGGATATTGGTCGATCGCCATCGGGACGAGGCAAAAAACGTGTCGGTCATTGAAAATGTTTGCAAACGAAGTGCTGAAAGCGGGCGCTGCCTGAATGGCCGGCCAGCTAATCTGACCGATGGAGTTGTTCAAATCGAGTCCAAAGATTCCATGGACCATATTGCCCGAAGTATGCTTCATCACTTTGACAATATTGCGGTAAAATGATCCCCCCACTGTCTCTAAATCGGAAAAAATCCAGGTTTTTTTTGGGTTGAAACCGCACGCGATGATGTCTTTGGCATTCTCCTTGCCAAGCCGATGAGCCTCTTCCAGGGTAAGATTGTCTTTAAAATAATACTTTTCATCATCGGTCAGCTGGATTACTGCGATCGCATTTAAGGCGTCCTGGAGGTACTTGGTGAACATAAACGGCACCATATGCCCTAGGTGCAACGATTCAGAACTTGGACCCCTTCCGGTATATAAATAAATTTCTTCACCCTTCTCATAGGCAGTAAGGACGAGATCGAGGTCCTTGTGCGAGAAGAAGATCCCTCTGCGGAGCCACGGGTGAGCTTTGGTCTTAGTCGCCTGTTCAAACCGTTTCACTAAAGCGGTATCGATCGGCTGGCAGCCGAATTGCTTGATCAACATCATGTAATCAATGCCGGTCGTCGAGGTCACTTCCCAAGGCGTAATTTTCGTGTCATCTTTCATAGTTGAATTATCTTGCCGGATCTGTATATTTCTTACAATGATCGGCAATTATAAACTTATTAAGAGTCTGGGAAAGGGCGGGATGGGCGAGGTCTTCCTGGCCTATGACAACGCCTGCAAGCGGCAAGTCGCCTTAAAGCGAATCCGGGACGATCTGCAAAAGTATAAATCGATCCAGAGTCGTTTCTTACGGGAAGCTCATATTGCGGCAGAGCTCACGCACCCGGCCATTGTGCCCATTTTTTCGATCTATGAGCAAAGCGATGCCGTTTACTACACCATGCCGTATGTTGAAGGAGAGACCCTTAAGCAAATTTTAAAGTCTTCGAGGTCTAACGATCAAAAAACAGCGATCTCCTCGCTCATGCGAATCTTTTTAAGCCTCTGCCATGGGATCGCCTATTGCCACTCAAAACGGATTTTACACCGCGACATCAAACCGGAAAACATCATGGTCGGGAAATTCGGAGAAGTCCTCATTCTCGATTGGGGCCTTGCTGAATATATCGACCAACCAGAAACCGAAGCGGACAATGAAGAGATCCCCCATTCTCCTCAATCGACCCATCTTGCCCATCTCACTAGACCCGGCAAAGTCGTCGGCACGCTTGCCTTTTTAGCTCCCGAGCGGGCACTCACAGAAGCCGCCTCAGAACAGACCGATCTCTATGCACTCGGAGTCATTCTCTATCAGATTTTAACGCTCAAACTGCCCTTTAAACGGGTCGATCTCGAGACGTTTCAAAAAATGTGGTCATATGAAGAACTGATGGATCCGATCGAAGCGGCTCCTTACAGGGATATTCCCCACACTCTAAATCAAATTGTCAAAAAATGTCTCCATCCGATGAAAGAGCTGCGATACAAAAAAGTCGCCGACCTCATCGCTGACTTAGAAGGTTTTATGGAAGGGCGTCCCGAATGGGTTCCTGTCCAAGAGCTCAAACTCGATCAAAAAGACGATTGGGAATTCCAAGAAAACATCTTGCTTGCCAAACATATTGCGATCACCCGTTCAACCGAAGTGATGGAATGGGTCAATCTCATGATCTCAAAAGCGTCCTTTGCGGGGAATACCAAAATCGAAGCGTTCATCCGCCTGGGCAAATCCAGCAGCGGCATTGGACTTCTCCTCAACATTCCCGAAACCGGAGAAAGGCAAGACCTCATGGACGGCTACTCTGTTTGGATCGGTTCTAAAGACCATCCCGGCTGCAAATTATTCCGCTGCAACATCGAAGTGATGCAAGCCGAAAGCGTCTCTCTCCTTCCCGAAATCTGGCATTTGGTCCGGATTGAAAAAACCGATAGCCATCTGCGCGTGTATATCGATGATCAACTTCGGTGCCACTATATTAGTCATACGCCTCTTGCGGGGACGCATATTGGGCTGCTCTTGCGCGATGCTGATTTAGAGCTCTCGCATTTAAAAGTCTTTATCGGAAGCCAAAATATCACTGTCAGCTGCTTGGCCATTCCCGATGCGTTTTTAGCCAGCAAAGATTATGCAAAAGCCCTGATGGAGTATCGCCGCATTGCGACTTCCTTCCCGGGCCGCACCGAAGGGCGCGAAGCGCTCTTCCGCGCAGGCGTCACTCTGCTAGAAGCGGGATTATCAAGCGAAAAGCCTCGCGCACGCGCTCAACTACTCAGTGCAGCACTTGAAGAATTTGGGAAACTCCGCAGCACAGCTGGCGCTCCTCTCGAGTATCTGGGGAAATCGCTGGTATATAAAGCAATGGAAGAGATCGAAGAAGAGGCTAAGTGCTTAGAGCTTGCTATCCGGAAATTCCCGAACCATCCTCTCCTTCCCCGCCTTGTCGAGCACGTCATCTTCCGACTCCACGAATCGTCTTCGCATGACCGTCTGGCCGCTTACCATTTTGCACTTTTGACTCTACGGCATCTTCCACACATCTACGCTCTTCCCGACCATCAAAATTTAATCCATTCCATGCAGAAAAATTGGGAAACCCTTCCGTATTTCAACCGCGCTGCGGTTGCAGTCCAGCTTGCGTTCTTTTTAGGACGGCCCATTCCGCTCCTGGAAATCATCGAAACAGGCCCAGATGTCGAAGATGCTTTTTATGCCCTCCTAAACCTCGGCTGTTTTAGCATGATCAAAGAAAATCCCCGCCTTGCCGAGATGCCCTCCATCCAATTGGCGATCTTGGCTCATGAAAAGGGATTTAAATCTGCTCTTAAAACGGAAGATCCACGACTGCTTCATTATCTTTGCCAGACCGGCTTAGATACTGGCCGTGCCAAAGAGATCCTTCCCTATGTCAAAGACGAGGTTCAGAAAATTTGGGCGCTACTGCTGACAAATCAAACCAAAGAAGCCGGAGCTCTCTTTGAAAAATATCTTCTTGAGCAGCTCTCTTCTGAAAACTCTCCTCTCTTTACTCCTTATGGTTGCTACCTTCTTGCGACAGAAAATGAGGCCGTTGCCAGAAATCACTTCAATGGTGTTTTAGACATGCCGTATCCACGTTCATCTTCACTCCTTGGACTCTATTTGACAGGGAAAATCGATCTCAAAAGCGGCTGGATCGAACATGCGCTTCTTTGGGAAAAGATGCAGCTCTTTCGACAATTGATGCTTTTTTATCACTGTGCTGGTAAACCAAAAGAAGAAGAAAAGTTTCTTAAAGGGCTAAGAAAATTAAAAAATGCATCAGAAAATCGTTGACGTCCTCATTGTCGGCGCAGGGCCAACAGGCCTCACGCTTGCGTGCGAACTCAGACGCCGGGGCATTGAAGTGAAGCTCATCGATCAGATGCACGAGCGCACGACGCAATCCCGTGCGTTAGGATTGCAAGCCCGATCGTTGGAAGTGTTTGAAAAACTCGGCGTCCTCGATCAAATCCTCGACCGCGGACTGCCCGTCGATACCGTTCAGCTTTATGAAAATGGAAGACAGATTGGGATGACCAGTTTGTCGATCCTATCGATCGCCTATCCATTTGTCTTGATCATCCCACAAGCCGACACCGAAGAGGTGTTAACCCACCGCCTTGAACAACTCGGCGGCCGCATCGAACGGAGTTTAACGCTCGTTTCCCTGCGCGGCAATCAGGCGACTATTTCCAACGCTTCCGGACAGAACGAAATCATCACAGCCACGTGGATCGTCGGATGCGATGGCGCTCATAGCAGTGTCCGTCGTGCGCTCCATATTCCCTTCCGAGGGATTAAATTCGCCGAAAATTTTGCTCTCGCCGATGTCGTTATTGAAAACTGCCAGATTTCCCGGCATGAGATCCACGGCTATATGAGCCCAGCAGGTGTTCTTGGCGTCATGGCCCTACCGAAAAAAAACCACTATCGTCTCATCACCACCTTCCATGACGATACGACACCAGCGGACCTAAACATCCCTTTCTTAGAAAAAGTTGTCAAAGAGCGTGCAAATGTCTCCCTCTCGATCCAAAATATTGTATGGGCCTCCATGTTCACCATTCATCGAAGAATTGTTCCACGCATGTCCCAGGGCTTCGTATTCCTCTGCGGCGATGCCGCCCACATCCACAGCCCTGCCGGCGGACAAGGGCTCAATATCGGAATCCAAGATGCGTTTAATTTAGCTTGGAAACTCGCATTAGTCCACCAGCGGAGGGCCAGCCCTGAACTTTTAGAGACGTATCAAGAAGAGCGGCATCCTGTTGCGCAAAAGACCTTATGGGGAACGACCTTTGCGACATTTTTCATTTCGACGCCTTACCGTCTCCTCAGGCATGTTTTTTTCAAAGCGTTTGCCGCCTTGTTCAAATGGAATTTTTTCCGCAAGCAATTCTCCGCCACTCTTGCAGAAGTTCGCACACATTACAAATATAGCCGGCTCTCGTGGCAATCGGTCAGAGATCTCCTTTGGAAAGGACCCAAGCCCGGCACCCGGGCTCCGCTCTTAGAAAGCGCAGAAGAGACCCGCTTTATCATCCTCGTCTTTGGCGCCCCCGATTATAACCCTGAACTTCCCAATGAATGCGTCATCCGCTACTTTCCCCTTGATAGCGTAATGGCGCTTCCCTATCACGCCCTCAAACCGTGCCTCTATATCATCCGTCCTGATGGGTATATTGCCTCCCGCAGCAGACGTTTGCCCACAGACCTCAAAAAAGTGATCCACGACAATCTATTTCTGTCTTAGTTAGAAAACAACATCTTCTCAAAAGTCGTTAGACGCTTTTTAACAAAAGTTTGATAATCGGCATCGAGCTTGTCTTTCCGGGCTTGTTTTCCTGCCTCGAAGGCTGTCTTTTCATCGTTAGACTGAAGCTCTTTTTCCAATCTTGTTTTCTCTTTCTCGAGCCGCTGGATTTCAAGCGCTTTGGCTTGCTCTTGCTGATTCAAAAGATTTTCTTGTGCTTTGGCCCGAGAATGTTCTTCTTTTGCCTTTCCAAGAGCTTCTTCAGCAATTGGAATGTCAGCACGGCATTTCTCAAGCTCAGCCTGAAACTCTGCCAAGTTAGCTCTAAGCTTTTTCAGAATTTCCTCTCTGTGAGCAAACACCTCAAATTGCTCTCTCAATAGGCGATGTTCTTTCTCTTTCTTTGCTAGCCGCTCTTTTGCCGATTCAAGCTCCTGAGTGATCTTCAGTCCTTTCACATACTTTTCTAGATCCTGTACAGCCTGCTCAACAGCTCTTGTTGCTTCCGAAGATTTTTCTACGAAGGGCCGACGGCGCTCACAGACTTCTGTTTCTTGTTTTTTGAGCTCCTCTATTGTTTTATTATCCGCTTCAATCTCTCTTTCTAACCCAGGGTTAGATTTCTTTAATGTTGGGAAACCCGAAGGATTCAGAATCCATTCTTTCCGAGTCTTCTGCTCACTAACACGTCTGAGCTTCTCGTTCACTTCAAATAACTCATCAAGAGTTGGCTTACCTGCCTCGTCAGCAGCTCGTCCTTGTTCTTTCAACTCGGTTATTTTTAATTCTTGTGCTTTCTTTTCAGCATCTTCTGAGAGTTGTTGATCGTACTGCTGCTGCTGATCTAGGAGACCACTTCTCAAAGTCTGCAGTCTTTGAGTCGTTTGGATAAGCAGGTTGCCATCAGGCGGGGATTGCGCTCCAAGCACGGCAATTTGAGCCTCTAGTCTTCTTTGAACATCTGGCAAACCTCTCAAAGCTGACTGTAGAGTCATGAGTTCTTTTTGCTTGCTGACGGTGGCCCGTTCTGTCTCAAAAACTGCCCGCGCAATACCCCAACGCTGTGAACCTAATGCTTCTTTTTCTTTTTTTAGCACTCCCAAACGTCCAGAGACTGCTTCCCATTCTTTATGGCGCGCTGTTTGCGTATCCGATTCGAACTGCTCTTGATCGATCTTGCTTTTTGCCGCCCGAAGCTCTGCAAGTGCTTTTTCAACTTCAAGACATGTTTTCTTATAGAAGGCGCCCACTTGACCATTCACAGTCGACCAAGCCGCTGCCAATTTTTCCCAAATAACCGCTGAGTAATGAGGGTACTGAGGGCTTTCGAAAATTTTTGGACCGCCTTCGTTTAATGATGTCAGAATTGCACCGCGAATCACAGGACTGGCAGGGGTCAATAAACCATCCTCTAACAAAGAGGAGATATAATCGACAAGCCTCTCTCGGCCCACTGCTGCATCAAGCTTTCCAGCTGTTTGAACAGCTTGTTCAGCGAGTTCAACAAAGGTTTTGTTGCTTGCGCTTTGATCCGTAGGCCGCAAAAGTATCGAGCGAGCACTTAGAATTCCACGAAAATCTCTTAGGATTTCAAAAATCGATAGCTCCTTGAAGTGTTCGATCATCTTTT
>DASUCX010000131.1:0-5076 GCA_036275855.1 Rhabdochlamydiaceae bacterium | reverse complement strand
TTTTGGCCGGCAGCAGAACTATTCTGACATGACGCGAGCAAGATCGTTAACAACAAAATAAGCCTGGAGAAAAATTTCGGCCCTCTTGCAATCATCATGAAGCAAACTTACCTTTGTTAAGAATTAAGTTTCCAATTGATTTCGTTAAGGTGGGAGTTTCAGCCAAAATCTATTTAATTGCAACCACTTATTAAACGAGCCCATTTGAAGTCCATCAAGGTATGGTTGGGAGTGAAGTGGAGATTTTTTTTCTTCATATATTGATAACAGGACTCAAAGAGGGGGATAATCGACATCTCGCGGATGAGCAGTTCTTCAATTTGATAAAGTAAACGTTTTCTTTTTTCTTCATTTGTTTCGAGTTGCGACTCATGCAGCAGCTTCTGAACTTCAGGATGGGACCATTTGCTCAGATTCATCGGTTCATTGGGGTTAGCGAAGCAGTTAAGGGTATAGAAAGGGTCGTTGACCCAAGGCTGCCATCGAATTAATGCGATATGGAAATTTCCGGAGACAATGTTCGAAAGCAGCGTTTTATAATCGTGCCCTTGAATGGTTGTTGATAGACCTAATTTTTTCTTCCATTGCGAGGAGATAAAATCTACTGACGGTTTCCCAAAGATGGTCCGCTGAGTAAAATCAATGGTCAAATGAGGAATCGTCGAGGTTGAATAACCGCTTTCTTCTAGACCTTCTTTAAATAGGGCTTTTTCATTTTCTGATTCGAATAAGGGGTGTTTATGGATTTGGCTATGCGAAGTCGGTAGAGGCGAATAGGCTGGTTTTTTGAAATATTCAATGGTTTCCAAAAGATGGAGTCGGTCAATAGCAAGGGAAAGTGCTTGTCGTATTTTGCGGTTTTTAAGGAAGGGATGTTGGGTATTACAGATGCACCAGTAAATTCCTTGGTCAGGAAAGGTTAATGCTTCATCATTGCTACCCGGTTTAAAATGCTTTTCCCATGTTCCCCAAGGAGCGCCGAGCCAGTGGATTTTATTTTGGTTGAACATTTCATACGATTGGGTGTGATGGCTGGTTGCAATTAAAACGCGTTCCAGATGAATTTTTTCTTTATCCCAATAATGACCGTTTTTGATGAGAACATACCTGCTGTCTTTCTGGTTTTTCTCAATTTTAAATCCTCCGTTGCAGACATAACGCGGCCCTTCTTCTTCGGGCCAGTTCGGGGCATTGATATCGACCTGTTTGCAAATAGGGGCAAATAGAGGGTGGGCTGTAAATTCAAGGAAGCTGGAGGAGGGGTATTCGAGTTCAACCTTTAAGAGGTGATCTCCCAAAGCGTGTACTCCGACTTGGTTCATGTCGACCACGCCTTTTTTGGCGAGTTCAGCATTTTTGATCTGATATAAAAGATAGGCAAACGCCGTATTAAAACTGGGCGTTAAGGTCTTCTTCCAGGTGTATTCGAAGTCATAACTTGTTAAAGGAGAGCCATCCGACCAGAAGCTAGGGCGTAATGTGAAAAGATAGGTTTTTCGATCTGGAGAGATGTCGATGTGCTCTGCTATACCTTTTTCGAGAGCTCCGTCAGGCCCGATGCGCATGAGTCCTTCGAATAACATTTTTAGAAAACAAGCAGATATCGAATCTCCGCCGATCCTCGGGTCTAAAGAGAAAATGGTGTTTTCAAGGCTGAGGCAGAGCACCTGTTGTTTTTTGACTTCGCTTCCCCAATACGCCAACAGTTTTTCAAGGGAGTCTAAAAATCGCTTTTGTAAATGGGTATTTTCGGTCTCAAGGAGGTAGCCGAAAACAAACGAATCGTTCATGGCAAGTGAAAGTGAGGCTTGTTTGACTTCCGGAAGGTCGACGGATAAGAGATGGTCGCGTGCTAGTTCATAGAAAGTGCCGTTCGGAATACGTACGAGGGCAAGTAAAAGTGAACCTTTGACGGCGCTTTTAAAGATATAATCGGAAGGATCAGCCAGAGGGAGTTCAAAAGCGTCCATCAAGAGCTGAATAAGGGCTCTTAATGTCGATAAAGGAAGTATTGCCTGCATTTCAATCGGAGAAATCGCATAGAAGATATCTTCAATTTGTTCGGGAGGAACATGAGGAAGAGTCGGTTTTAAAGAATGGAGCATTTCTTCTTGCTTGATCAAGATTCCGCCGTTGAAATCTCTAAATTCCCCAATGTGCAACTTCAAATGAGACCCGATTTTCTGGCGAGCAGCAAAAAAATTCAAGGAGCCATCGCTGCGTAAAATAGAAGGATTCGGCGTCAAAAGGACTCGAAAAATATAAGCGCAAATCTGTTGATGCTGGTCGAGATATTTAACCAGCTGTTTTCTTTCTAAAATCCACTGAGAAAAAGAACTTTTTTGTTTCAGAAGGGTGTCGATAGAAATTGCATCTAAACTCTCCGGCTGGACGCAAATGACGGTAAAAATCAGCTCGTCGGCTGTTTGCGATTCGTACGACATCATGACTTGGGGCAGGTCGTAGATATGTTCAATTTGCTGGCTGAGTGTCAAGATGTTGCGTAAAACCTCTTCTTGGTTTCGTGTCATAAAAACGGTCGGAACAAGCCGTTCGACGCTGCTAAGTAATTCATTTTTTAGGGAGTTTTTTAATGATTTGATTTCAGAGAGTGTAAAGACATGATTACCGTGTCTTTCAAATTCGGCATAGATCGTTCTGATGGTGTCATCAGCGCTTTGGAAGAGAAAGACGGAACCTTTCACAATCGTGAGATCGGGGATGATCTTTTGGACCGCTTTGAGCAGTTGCATCTGATCAAAAAGTTCGTAACGTCCGTTGAGCGACAGCTGCACTAAAATGCCAATCACCCATTTGGAGGCAAAAGGGAATTCCAGCTTAGTTGGTAGGACCCGCAGCTCAATACTGCGGGTTTTAGTAGAAAGATAGACTGTGCCGAGCAATTTCTTTTTTTTTAGATGCTGCGCAGCTAGTAAACGTGCAAGGTGTTTAACAGAACGTTTACGCAGAAACTCATGATCAAAATAAGCAAGAAGCCGATCTTTATCTTTAAAGATCGTCGGTTCTAATTGTTGCGGAAAGCGACTGATAAGATCGCTGAGTGTTTGATCAAGACTTTTAAGTTTATCGATGTCCATTATACACTAATGACCGCCCCGGTTCGATAAGATAACCGGCTTTTAAATTCTGGTACACCCTTTTTTACGAGAAAAATTTTGCTTTTAATTCGGCTGTAGTGATAAAATTGGCTCCAATTCAGAGGCTTATTAAGAGCTAATTAAAACAACGGAGGTTGTTATGACAATGCAACAAGGTGCAAAACTCAATCCTTGGGTTCAAGAGAAACTCAATGAGATTGCGTCCCATAGCGCTTGGCATGCTGAATTGACAGGGATCGAGGCAGAAGCTTTACTGCGGTTGAAACCGTCTTTTACGTATTTAATCAGACAAGGCGAAAAGGTCGATCATTTTTACCTTTCCTTTATTAAAGGTGAAGAGTTCTGCCATCTCCCCTTTACCATCGACTATTCCTCACTCCAGTGGTTTTATCGAAATATGTATCCTCACTTTGCGCGGGATCTAGAAATCTTTATTCCTGAGATTATGCATAGAGATGTGGCAGAGTGCCATCCTTTAATGCAATTTGCACAGAAAGGGTAAATGGGTTGGGGGCAGCTCGTACTGCCCCCTCAATAAGTGCTTCTCAGGAAAATACCAACCTGTTAAAGGAAAAGTTTGACAGGGGTGGGTTTTCTAATGTCGGCCGGGGATCAAAATGATCTTATCGATCGGGTTGCGGGGATAATATTGGCTGGGGGCCAAGGCACACGTTTGTTCCCCCTCACTAAAACGCGCTGTAAACCGGCAGTAGGGTTTGGAGGAAGATACCGCCTCATCGATATCCCGCTTTCCAATGCATTAAATTCCAAGATCAACAGACTGTATGTCATCTCCCAATATTTTGCCTCGAATCTCCATCAACATATTCTGGGGACATATCGGTTCGATTTGTTTAAAGAGGGCGGCATCGAACTGCTTTGCCCGGAAGAAGATGCGGAGGATCGGAAAGCCTGGTTTGAAGGAACTGCCGATGCTGTCAGAAAAAATCTCCAGCATCTGCTCAAAGCGCCCGTCGATTATTATCTGATCCTCTCCGGCGACCAGCTCTACAATATCGATTTAGTCGATCTACTCCAGTTTGCAAGAGATACTCAGGCTGAGATGGTCGTGGCTTCTCTTTATGTCACTGAAGATGAGGCGCATCGGATGGGAGTCATGAAGATCGACGAGATGTTCCACGTTAAAGAATTTAAGGAAAAACCCAAAACAAAAGCCGAATTAAAACCGTTCGAAGTGAAAAAAGACGGCAAAAAAAGTTATTTGGCCTCCATGGGAATCTACGTTTTCCGGCGTGATATTTTGATTTCTCTCATGCAGCAACCGGGAGTCGATTTTGGCCATCATCTGATTCCTTTCCAAGCAGCCAAAGGCGGTACATACGCCTATATTTATGAGGGGTATTGGGTCGATATTGGGACAATTGCCTCTTTTTATGAGGCGAATATGAGTCTTTTAAACCAGCACCACTGTCTTCAAACCTATAATGAAACAAATCCGATCTATACGAAGCCGTATAACCTGCCCAGTCCTTTGATTATCAATACCCGTATTCATCGATCGTATATCAGCCAAGGTTCGATCATTGAAGCCGATGAAATTGATCATAGCGTGATTGGAATGCGATGCAGAATCGGAAAAGGAACAAAAATCCGTCATTCGATCTTGATGGGACACCAGTGGTATTCTGCTCCGTTGCATCAACACCCTCCGCTGCCGCAAAATTTCACCATCGGTGAAAACTGCACGATCGAAAAAACCATTATTGATGAACATACCCGTATTGGAAATAACGTCCGTCTAATCAATAAAGACAAACTCCAAACCTATGATGGAGAGGGCATCTGCATCCGTGATGGAATTATTATCGTCACGACCGGAACGCAGCTTCCGGATAATTTCACTCTTTAAATAATACGTTATCCTTGTCATTCTTGAGGAATGAACCTATCTCAATAAATTTCATCATGATCTTTTCGCACTTTTCAGCTTTAAATC
>DASUCX010000130.1:0-6009 GCA_036275855.1 Rhabdochlamydiaceae bacterium | reverse complement strand
GCCCGCTCCGCTTCCTCCAGCACCACCAGTGGAGGATAAATTTTGTAGCGTAAGATTTTCGAGAGTGATGGATCCTTGTTCTGCAAAAAATCCTGGGAATCCACCATTGATGATAATTTGAGATCCCCCGTTGGAGCCATCCATCTGAATTGTATTTGCAGCATTCAGATTCAAAATAGGGAGGTTTGCTCCAAGAGAGATTGTATTACTCCCTCCTAGAGCAAAAGTAATATTATAAGTGCCCGGGGTCTGATTGATGAAGTTCAAAGCGCCTCTCAAATCGCCGGACATCGTCCCCGCGTTGAAGGTACCATTTGTGGCTAAATTCGTATCCCCAGCAACGTTAATTGAAATGGGTGCAGCGCTTAGAGGTGACAGGTTGAGAGCGCTCATTGTCACTGAAAAATAAAGCAAACCGCGGACGTATTTTTTGGACATCACAGACAACTCCTGCATAGATTTTTTTACATTACATCAAAAATGATTAGAGAGGCAATTGCAAAATTGCTGTGCTCCAGAAATTGGGTTTTTTACAGACGCAGTATAATCTAAATCATTTTCTTCGGATTGACAATCCGATCGAACTCTTTCGATGTGAGATAGCCGAGCTTGAGCGCGGCTTGTTTGAGGCTAAGGCCTTCTTTGTAGGCCTTTTGGACGACTTTAGAGGCTTTATCATATCCGATGACGGGATTGAGGGCAGTGGCGAGCATCAGAGAGTTTTCTAGGTGCTTCTGGATCTGTTTTGAGTTCGGCCTGATCCCTTTGAGGCACTTGTCGTGGAAGTTTTTAGCTGCATCAGAAAGAAGCTGGATGGATTGTAAAAGATTGTAGATGATCACGGGTTTAAAGACGTTGAGTTCTAAATGCCCCATCGATCCTGCAATTGTGATCGCCATATCGTTGCCCATCACTTGAACAGCGACCATTGTCATCGATTCGCATTGGGTAGGGTTGACTTTGCCGGGCATGATCGAAGAGCCGGGTTCATTTTCCGGGAGAATAAGTTCTCCAAGGCCGCAGCGGGGGCCAGAAGCGAGCAGGCGGATATCGTTGCCGACTTTCAAAAGAGCAGAGGCAACAACTTTGAGAGCACCGCTCACCTCGATAAGGCCGTCGCTAGCTGCAAGGGCCGCAAATTTATTTGGAGCTGTGACAAACGCATATCCGGTCAGCTTAGAGATTGTTTCTGCCGTTTTTTCAGCAAAGCGATTGGGAGCATTAATACCTGTGCCGACCGCAGTGCCTCCCAGGGCCAGTTCTGAAACAGGTTTTAGAGCCTCTTCGACCGCTCGGATCCCGTTTTCCAGTTGCGCAGCGTAACCTGAGAATTCTTGTCCAAGAGTCAAAGGAGCGGCATCCATGAGATGAGTGCGGCCGACTTTGACGATTTTCCGAAATTGTTTCGATTTGGCGCGCAGCCCTTTTGCCAAAAGTTTTAAGTGAGGGAGCAAATGCTTTTTTACCGCGGACATCGTCGCGATGTGCATGGCTGTGGGGAAGACGTCATTGGACGATTGCGACATGTTGACATCGTCGTTGGGATGGATGGGGGTTTTGGAACCGAGTTTGCCGCCGGCTTTTTTGATGGCGCGGTTGGCGATTACTTCATTGACATTCATGTTGGTCTGGGTGCCGGAACCTGTCTGCCAGACAACAAGTTCGAATTGGTCATCGAGCTTTCCGGAGAGGAGCTCGTCGCAGGTTTTCACGATGAGCTCTTTTTTCTTTGGAGAAAGGAGGCCGAGCTGATGGTTGGCAAGAGCGCAAGCTTTTTTGACGATCCCAAGAGCATGGATCAATGCGATCGGCATCTTTTCTGTGCCGATCGGAAAGTTTTGGATCGACCGCTGGGTTTGAGCGCCCCAGTATTTGTCATCCGGAACTCTGATCGAACCCAAGCTGTCGGTCTCAAGGCGCGTCTTCATTACCCTCTATGTAAGGTTTTTTGCCAATTAGATCAAGAGCAGGGCGAATTTAATCTAGCAATTCACTGAAATCAATGATCTTAGAGAAATATTCAGTTTCTATGATGGTATCGGCTACGCCATTGACATGAATTAATACGGGGCGGCATGAATACCCTTTTGGACGTTCAAGGTGACGAATTTTATCTTTCACTTCTTTGATAACCTCTTTTTCAATTTCGCCCTTTTCAAACTTCACTTCACACACATATAATTGATTATATTTAGTCTGAATCATCAAATCGATTTGACATTGTTTTCGCTGGCTGGTTTGAGTTTGAAAATAAGGACCCATAGTTACGATTTCGTGGGAAGGGATATTGAGAAGCTCGATGACTTTATGGAAATTGTTAAGAACAAGATTTTCGAACTGATATCCCATGATGGAAAGCCACGAGATGGGCAATGTTTTGACCGTGCCCTTTAAGATAGCTGCTTTTTTAGGCTCGATATATCGCAAATAGAAACGTACATAATTATCTTGAATACGAAATTGGCTTAATTTTGAAAGTTCTCCAGTCTGAATATGCCACGTAAAATCTCTAGAAAGAAAACCCGTTTCTTTGAGGTCCTTAAGATCGTCTGTAATGTCACCACCTTTTACGCGCCCTAATTTATGCGCAATTTTTTCTAGCGTGCTGGGCCCATTTGCCAGACACTTCATAATTTCTCGATACTTTTCATGACGACCGTTGAATAAATCTGTAAAGATATTGTCAAATTCAGAAAATAGAACACCGCTTTTGACAAAACAAAGTCTAAAAATATTATCCTCAGCTGTCTGCTCAGGAAAGATTTCTTCAAGATATCGGGGAATACCTCCTGTCACTCCAAGTATTTTGAACTTCTCGTAGGATGAAATTTGATCTTGTCTTGCGCCCCAAAACTTAACACATTGATTTAAAGGAAGTTCAGTTAATACCAAATTATATGAAACTCGGCCCATAAAGCCGGTACTGCTAAGAATGTTTTTTTCAATCCAAGTGGAATTCGAGCCAGAAATGATTAAAATGAGTCTTGGATTTTTCTTAAAATACAGATCCCAGGCTATTTTCAATTTACCTAAAAAATTAGGATCTTTGGAACCCATCCATGTGATTTCATCCAAAACAACCAAAACCCGTCCTGTTCGACAATGTTGCGCGACTAGCGAAAAGAGATCTCCCCAGTCATTCGCTTCAAAATTTGCCATTTTATTTTCACGCATCTGCCGACGAAATTCAGCCCTTTGTGAATCAGCAGTCGTTTGTTTGGACGGAGGAAGACCCGTAAAAATGTAGTTTTTAGAAAATTGTTTGGAAAACTCTTCGGCAAGCCGGGTCTTTCCGATTCGACGCCTTCCGCGCAAAATAACTAAACTTGCAGACTCTTTTTTTAAAAGGTCCGTTAAATCTTGCAACTCGCGATCCCTGCCTAAAAACCTTGCCATCTTTTACCTAAAATATACCCCAAATCTATTACACTATTATCCCCACCAAATCAACAAAAATCAGATTTGGTGGGGATTTCAACCAATTAAAAAAATCCACCAAATCCAGAAAATCTATGTTTAGTGGGATTTTGCCAATTAGATCAAGAGCAGGGCGAACACGAAGGCAAAAAGAGAGAACGACTCAATGATCCCGAGCGCGATGAAGCATTTGCCCATGATCGCCGGCTGTTTTGCAGAGGCTTGAATACCGGAAGCGGCGCACATGCCTTGGTAAACAGACGAGAACAAAAGCGCACATCCGACCGAGGCGCCGATGCCGATCGCCGACATGGGGGCAAGTGTGCCGTTTCTGATCGCATCCCGCATGAGGAGCATGACGATAAAGCCATAGATCGACTGGGAAGCTGCCATCGCAGACATCCCGATGAAGGAGCCGTGGTTTTCTTCGACGCGGCTCATGACAGCGTGCGCTGCCATCCCGCCGATACCGCAACCTATCGAGCTCCCAATACACCCAAGTCCGAGAACGAGTGCGGGTCCCACCATTGAAAAATCCATATTTACCTCTTTAACTACCTTTTTAGTTTTTGTAATGGTTTAAATAAACGGCCGCCGCCATTGAAGCAGTAATGATACCATTCTAGGAAATTAAGACGAAGCCCATGGATCACGCCTCCCATAAAGCTCAGCCCAATGTTGACGAGGTGGCCAATTAAAATAATCATAAATCCGATAAAGAGCCCAAGGCCCGCGCCTTCGTTATTGAAGGTCTCTGCCATGATGGCTCCTGCCAAACTGAGGGCATAGAGACGTAGGTAAGAAAGAACGTCGGAGAAAACAGAAACGACGTTGGCGATCTCATTGAGTCCTTTCCAGCCTTTCTGGATGAGGGCCGCAAATACAGCAAAGCCGATGCCCCCGTAAAGGAGCTGCAAGCCTAGAGCCTTTGCGGTAGGGATAGAGACCCATCCCATGAACTGCACGATCGAAATGTCGTGCAGCATCGTCGGGAAAAAGAGGTAGCCCCCGATCAAGAAGGCAATCCATCCAAAACCTGCATAATTGCGCGCCATGTAGCGAAGGAATGCCAAACTGATATGGACAACGCCGATAATAATGATGAATTCAAAAACGATATTTCCGGAAAACTCTGCGATGATCGGATACGTCTCTTTGCCGTTTTTGACCTCAACAACTTGGAGCATCTCCTTGCCTGTCTGTGCTGTTTCGATCTCAGGGTATTTAGTAGCCCACGCATGATAGACATCATCTTTGGCAGCTAAGTGGTAATCGGCTTTTTTCTGAGCCATATAGTAAAGGGGCGAGATTTTGACCAAAGGATTCGATGGTGGCAGCTTCATCCCAAAATACGAAGAGGTGATGACTCCCCAAGCGATACACGCATACGACAGGATAAATAGCAGCTTGAGAAATCGTTTAGGTTTCCCGTGGATCTGGGGAAATTTTTTATTCAAAAAGAGTGCAAGGCCTAAGAAAATCACACCGTAGCCGGCATCTCCCACAATCACGGCAAAGAAGAAGGCAAAAAACCAGAGAACCCACTTGGATGGATCTTTGTCGCTAGCGGCTGGGATATCGTAGAACTTGATGATGTCTTCGCCAATTAAGGCACTCCCTTCATTTTGAAGACAGGTCGGCACTCTGTCTTCCGGATCGATCGACACTTGCTCAGCATGGATATTCAACCCGTCAATCAACCCGAACAAACGATGCACCAGATTGCGCGGAACCCAGGCTTCGATGACAAAAAGGGAGTTGTTCAAAGGATGGGAAACTTCTTTTTTAGCAGCGCTCAAGTGGTATTGATTGAGCTCTTCCAAGAGAATGTCGTGAAGAAAATTGATATAGCCGGCATATTCTTTTAGCTCTGTCTCAAATCGCTGGATCGAGTCTTCGACAAAATCGAGGCGGCTCTCTAACTGTCCGACCGGCGAATCGATCCGCATCTCGATCATGCTAGGGAGTGCGATCGGTTCTGCGCTGATCGTCATGAAATAATCGAGATCATATTCAGTGCCGATGTAGAGAATCTCATCGGGAAAGCTAGTCTTATGGCTTTTGGCTGCCTTCATGCAGAAGAACTGGACCTTGCGGCCCGTCTCTTTTTCGATGTAGGCGATATCTTCCATCGAAAAGTCGCCAAAGGGGATCACACGGACAATTTCGGTATCTAAAACCCGTTTTTCTTCGCTGAGCTTTTCTAAATCTTCTTTGAGCTCGATGATTCGTTCGGAGACTTGCATCGCCAGATGAAGATCTCCCCCGCCTTGATACGGCTCTCTAACAGGCTGCTTGCGCAGGATTTTATGCGCTGCGATTAAGTTCTGGACCGTGACGGGAGCCTCCATCGGTTTTTTTGGAGCGACAGAAATGAACTCTAAAAAACCTTGGTCTTGGGCTTTCTCGAAAAATTGATCGGTGCTCTCCTGAGTCCCCATGATGAAATATTTGACAACATCTTCAATCATACGATCGCCTCGCGCTCGACGATTTTCTGCTTAGCGACTTTTGCTTGGCAGACTGCTGCCAGTTGCTGATCTCCGAGGAAAATTTTGATTTTACGGATATTGCCTTGAGCTCTCGGAATCA
>DASUCX010000129.1:0-2745 GCA_036275855.1 Rhabdochlamydiaceae bacterium | reverse complement strand
CAATTAGAAAAGCCTGAGATGAGTGCAGCAAAGATCGAAAGCTACCTAAAGACAAATCCTCGTGCAAAGCTCTTCTACACTTCACTTAAGGGCTGTTTTCAGTCGTTTATCTACAATGAGCAGACAGGCGATTGGATTGCCTTCGATGATGAACTAACGCTCAGGTCTAAGAAAGAATGGGCCCGTCGCCAGAAACTCGGCGGCATCTTTTTCTATTCTTAAAAGAGATTAAATTTTGTGAATTTATTGAAAAATTCACAACCCTTGAAGTTCTTGACATCAGGGGTATTGCCGGGTTATCTTTATGATACCAATTTTCGAGGTATGGCCATGAGACAAAGAGTAGAAGATCTCGGGCGTTTGTCGGTTCTTATCAGAAACCTGCTCGACCATGAACTATTTGAAGATGGAATTTTACAACCACGCCGTCCTAAGGATTATGCGGAATGGTTTGAAAGTAAAACTAATGAACAAAAAGACGACACTCTTCGTGCTTGGGCATATGGGATTGAAAATATCAACAATGAACTTCATGAAATGCTAGCTATTGCTGAAGGTACTGACAACCTCAATGAATCAACGCGCGTTGGTGAATGAAAGTCGATCTATCTTAAGGATTGAACGATCCGTTCGTCGCAATCCAGCCCCTTCAGAGGCGGGTCAAGACGAACTACATATTTAGGAGACCTGCTTCTTAAATAGACTCTTATAGCAGCTCTGCAAGGGCTGGTCCAATGGACAATACAGGGTAAGCTTGAGGGTAAAAGCAAAAAGCAACCGTCGTTATAGCGGTGATCGCTGCAATTCTCAGGTGTTTCATGGCTTTTTGATGGGTTAATTGATTTGAGTAATCTTTAAGAAATTGAAGGCTTCTTTGACGATCGACCTGTAAATAGCCTTCGATGACATCCGCAAGAGCACTTTTGTAATCGATAGAAGATTTCAATTCGGAAAGGAGCGATTCAGCGGCCTCAAGTTGCGCTTCCCTTTGCTTAGGAAGGTAATGGTCACTATCAACGATGGGGTAATGTTTCGCGTACATAACCAAATTAGAAATTTTACTAGACGTGCTCTCATCTATATTTTTAAGGTCAGAAAGGTATATCTGGAAAAACTGCTCCGATTTTTCTTTTAGTTTCAGTTCATTGTAATAGCGCATAATTTGCTGTCCCCACCCAAGCTTATCACCTCTAAGTTTAGAATCGCCATTAAGAGGGCATAGGCCATACAATCTTTCCATGATTGGCAAGATTTCTTGTGCTTTCGTAGGATCTTGCTTATAACTAAAGACAAGACTATTGAGTAATTCGAACTTAGACTTGATTTCTTTATCGTTAGTTTCTGGTAATTTTTGAATTAGTTCAAAAGCTTTGCTTAATGCTTGTTCTTTTGAGCTGGGATCAACGATAAGCTTTTCATTATAGATGGATACAAGGTTTAAGTAAGCTTTAGCTCGATCTTTTCTGGTCGTATCCTCAAGAGGGGCTGTCATAAGAGACTGTAGCGCTAAATCGATTTTAGATTTAATTTCAAAATTTTTAAATTGTGATGTTGAGCTTGTGTCTTTCCCAAGTGTATTGATTAATTTTGTTAGTGAATATAAACTGCTGACAGTTTGTAATGGAGGGTTTGTATCGATCAATTTCATAACCTCGGTCAATTCTTGATCCATTTTATCGGTATCTTTCAGAGAATAGAATAAATTAGCGAAAATCAAATGAGCCTCGATTAGCTCTGTAGGTTGGATTTTTTCTCGAAATAATAGCTGAGCTGATTCTATAGAGGAGCTTGCCTTTTGAAAATTTCCCACTTTTTGATAACATTCAGCAATCTCGCATAGTTTTCTAATCCGGGTCAAATCGTCCTCGTAGGCATTTACCAGTTTTGAAGCTTCCGTCATACAAACGGTAACGGATGCTCGATTATTGACCGAATGGAATGCTTCAATGAATTTTAACAACTGATTAAAATCCAATGGAAGAGGGTAGCTCTCAAGCAGGTTTGTCCGTCGTTGGATCATCGCGTTATAAGCTTGAGTGAAAAGTGAATTGAGTTTGTCTGAATTAAAATTAGGATGCTCTTTTTGGATGTTTTTAGCAGCTTCGAACACATCGTAATGAGAGGAGATTCTTTGAGCAATCTCATAGGAATGATTTGGATCGGTTTTTGCATAATGATTAGAAAGCCTTAGCAAGAGCGCACTTTTATCTCGTTTAGCAGAAATAGAATCATCACCCATCGAAGTTAGGCCTAATTCACACCGCTCAAATAAATACTTAGCAGTTTCAGGGTTAGTGTCTTTCTCTTGGGCTTCATCAAGCATGGCTTGGCATCGAATGAGGTTGAACGCATTATCCGACGGGAAAAAAGTTCTAAATTTAAGTTGATAAAACTGATAGAGGTTGAAAAGACAATAGGCGGTGGTTGCGATGAGGCATCCTATATATAGGACAAAAAGCCCATTGATCCTAGTAAATAGCGAGGTATTCTTAAGGGAATTAATTGTTCTAACAAGCGCCGAAGGCTCTATATTTTGGACAGGGGTACAGGAGCTATTTGTTGTCATGTTTTCTCCTTAAAAACTTCATGAGACGAGAAACATCGTACTGCTCTTGAGTTTTTAGGACTACCAAATTTAGGGGGGGTGCATTAATGGTTAGACTGATTGTGGGATTGACCTAATTACCACAAACTATCCTGCAAATCCTGCCGCTTCGCGATCCTGCTCATCCTGCTTTCTTCAGG
>DASUCX010000128.1:0-2835 GCA_036275855.1 Rhabdochlamydiaceae bacterium | reverse complement strand
AGACTGAGAGCTCTTATCGAGAATTGAAAAAACAGTTTGAAGAAAAATCGGAAGCCTTAGAGCTCGCTCGGTCGCGCCTTTATCAAGCCGAAACTCAGCTGCTTTCTATTCAAAAAGAGAAAGAAAACCCTAATCCCGCAGAATCAACACTCATCCATCAGCTCAAACAGATGGAAGAGGATAAGAAACAGCTCGAGTCCGAGCTGGCTTCTTTGCAGCAGGTTGTTTCTGAGCTTTCTCTGACCAAGGCTAAGCGCAAAAAAGCCGTTAAAGAAACCGATCTGTTTTGAGAAACAACATATATGGAAGCGTTCGATTCTCTGCACCTCCAAAATCAAACAAAATCTGGCTTATTTAGTTAAAATTTAGCTAGTTATGCAGTCTGTTTAAGATATAAGTTGCAGAGATTTTTTAAATAGACTAAACTTAGTTTAGTCTAACAGGAGGTTTTTATGCGTACTGTAAATATGCACGAGGCTAAGACCCACTTCTCAAAGTTGGTGGATTCCGTGATGAAGGGAAACGAGATTGTGATTGCTATGGCGGGGAAACCCGTGGCTAAGCTGACACCCATTGAGAAAAAACCCAAACGGCGCCCTGGTGCTCTGAAGGGAAAAATCAAGATCGCTAAAGATTTCGATGATCCTCTCCCCGAGGACATTCTTGCTGATTTCGAGGATTCTCTGTGAAATTACTTTTAGATACTCATATTTTTTTATGGTGGGTTAGGGACGATAAAAGATTATCTAAAACTATAACAAATAAGATCAAAGAGGCTGATGAAGTCTATATAAGCAGTGCATCAATTTGGGAGATTGCCATAAAAATGCGTCTTGAAAAAATTTCTGGTGATATGAACGCATTGATTCAGGAAATCCACAACAGCCATTTTCTAGAGCTTTTGATTACGAGCCAGCATGCTGCAGCCACCCTGGAACTTCCGGATATTCATCGAGATCCATTTGATCGGATACTCATAGCACAAGCCATCTCAGAACCTCTTGTATTTTTGACCGCTGACTCTAAGCTCAAAAAATATTCAGAGCTCGTAGAGGTGATTCCTTGAGCCCACTTTGCTTAAAGACTAGGGGACTGTCAAACAATAAAATGAACGATTTATCCGCGTCAAAACCCCGGGAGTTTTCACGCCAGCCAAATCGTTCATTTTATTGTTTGACAGTCCCTAGGGGTCGTAAGAAAATAACTCTTTGACAGGTAAGCCACCGGTTTGACCAGTGTGTACAATGCCTCTCGCATTCAGAAAACAGATCGCCATTTTT
Source organism: Rhabdochlamydiaceae bacterium (assembly GCA_036275855.1). Taxonomy (GTDB): domain Bacteria; phylum Chlamydiota; class Chlamydiia; order Chlamydiales; family Rhabdochlamydiaceae; genus PALSA-1444. Next base: position 1,555 of record DASUCX010000128.1, on the reverse strand, counting down.
TTTATTGTGAGGCTCATCTACAATCCCATTCTTAAGGCATAAATCGCAGGAGCCCATGAGTAAAGAAAAAAAAGCCAATATTCGCAATAGCACTGCTGAATTTTTGATCTTTACCGGACAATCTGGAGAAAACAGCATCGAAGTTCGCATCGCTGAAGAATCGGTCTGGCTTACCCAAAAATTGATGGGAGTTTTGTTTGAAGTATCGTTCAAAACAATCAACGAACACTTAATTAACCTGTTCGACCAGAAAGAGATATCGAGAGAAGCAACTATCCGGAATTTCCGGATAGTTCAAAAAGAAGGTTCTCGTGAGGTTGCTAGGAATATTGAGTTTTATAATCTCGAAGCGATCATTGCGGTCGGCTTTCGAGTCAATTCTCAGAGAGCCATCCAATTCAGGCAGTGGGCTGTCGGTATTTTAAAGGACTTTGCCATTCGCGGCTGTGTCCTTGATAAAGAGCGGTTGAAGAACGGCTCATTCTTTAACAAGGCGTACTTCGATAACCTATTGGAAGAATGCTCCCTACGGAAAAATTCTCAAACCAGATGTCATCGTTGCAAAGAATTATCTGACCGAAGTGGAGTTGAAATCACTCGACCGATTCATCACCATGTATCTCGATTATGCAGAAGATAGGGCTTCACGAAATATTCCTATGACCATGAAAGATTGGGCCGAGAAGCTCAACGCCTTTCTTCAGTTTAATGAAAGGGATATTCTCAATAATCCCGGAAAAGTGAGCAAGGAAGTCGCAAAGACTTTTGCTGAAAGCGAATTTGAAAAGTATCGAATTGTGCAAGACCGTCTGTTTGAGTCAGATTTTGACAAACACATTAAACGTGCGTTAGAAAATCGCGAGAGATTGATTGGAAAAGAGAGTTTCGAGCTTTCTCCCACGGAAAAGTTCTGAATGTGTCTCTTCACCTCCAACAGAGTCTGGGAAGCCTGGGCTTTTTTCACTTTTTCTCAAGCTGTTTTGCATACGCCTTAAATTCCTTAACAACAGCTGAAGGGTTTTCAATCCAAGGAAAGTGGCCTGCATTTTTAATCGATCTAAACTTAATATTATCTCGACAAAACGTTTTTTCTTTTTTAAATAACTGCAAAGGGGTCACTAAGTCCTCTTTCCCCGCCATAATAAGTGCAGGAATTTTCTGGGGAACCCATTTAGCTTGATAAGTAGAGTCAAAATGCTTGTCTGACCATTGATATGCCTCGTGATTATAGGGCAAAGAGGAGAGCAATTTTATTCCAGATGTTTGTCCTTTTTCGGTGAATAAGTAAGGAGCCGAGGCTAAAGTAAGCGCTTTTAATGTCTTATTACTAGGATCTTTTTCATAATTTTCTTGCAAAGTTTCTAAGCCAGGGATGGGTTGTTTTTTTATTATTTCAGCAAACAAGATTTGCCATTATACTGCCACCAATAGATTGAGACACGGATTTGCGGTAAACTAAAGTGCCGTAAAAAACCGAAGGAGGTCATAATGGCAGTCATGACAAAAACCAATGAAGAAGAAAAGCCTGTATTCAAGCGATGGTCAGCAGGACGTA
>DASUCX010000127.1:0-3290 GCA_036275855.1 Rhabdochlamydiaceae bacterium | reverse complement strand
CCTATTCATCCGGGAGAAATCCTTGATGAGCTCTACATCAAGCCACTCAAGCTCAACTTGCAGAAGCTTGCAGATAGGTTGGGTATTGCCAGAAATACTTTGTTTAAGATCAGAGCAGGAGAGGCAAGCGTTACCCCTTCTATTGCCCTTTCTCTCTCTGAAGCTTTCGATACGACCCCACAACTCTGGTTTAATTTGCAGATCAATTATGACTTGTGGGTTGGAGAACACGGTCATGTTCCAGTTAAACCGATTCTTAAAAACGGAGAACTTCTCCGGACTAAGCAGAACATGGGAATTGCAAGAGCAGCTATCTAGATCTTAACCGAAACAACACCTGGTCTCCTAAAATCCCTTTAGCAATCCAACAAAAGAAAGATATGGCACTTATCTGTGGCTCCACGCATCTCTTCGGTGAGACAGGATTGGTCCGCTCTCTGGGAAGAGACGGATACGATGTCAATAATGTAAAGTCGCTATAAGAGTAAACTTGTTCATTGTTTTTATCTGTTCAATATATATTGAACAGTGTAATTTAATGAACAGATGGAGAAAACATGAAAGGCCGATTTCTGACGCAACTGAATGAACGCCCTATTGAGAGCAATATTTTTGCCGACAGATCCGCATTGATCCTAGAATGGCTTTTAATGGTTGGGTTAAATAAGGAAGCCTTTTCCCTAAGGGAGGTCGCTAAGGCTGTTGGTGTGAGTGTGGGGCTAGTCCAGCGGGTTTTTGGCTCATTAGTGATCATGGGCCTCCTTAAAACAGAAGGGATGAGAACTGCCAAAAAATTTTCCTTCAAAAAATCGAGTCAATTACTTAAAACCTGGCTCCAGCACTATAGCATCGTAAGAAAATGTAAAATGTGGACTTATCATTCTGGATTTCAAGGGAAAGCGCAACTTCTTAATGCATTGAAAAAGTCAAATTGCAGTCAAAAAGTAGAGTTAGCTCTTCATTCAGCAGCTGAAGCCCATGGATGCAAGAATACCAATTTGGATACTCTTGAATTATACCTTTTAGATCCAAATATCAGACCAAAACTCGAAGAATTGCTTCAATTACAGCCGCAAGAAAGAGGCTATGAAGTTTTACTCATTGAGCCGTACTATAAGAGCCTGTCAAAGCTTGGCAAAAGTACAGGTAAAAATATCAGAGTTTCTCCTGCTCTTTTAACCTTTTTAGATCTATATCATTTTCCGCTGCGAGGGCAAGAACAAGCCGAATTTATGGCGCAGCGCCTTCCTGAACTCAAACAGATTTTATGAAAATTGAACATGAAGATCAAATCATCACAGACTTCCTAAAATCCGTTGGTGTCTGGCGCGATCATATTGTCATCAGCGGAGGCTACGCCCTCTTCATTTATAAACTGTATCTCGCAGATCATGGATTAAAAAATCCGCCAATAGGAACAAGAGATATCGATTCAATACTCCCACGAAGAAACCCAATCAATCCTGCAAAGGACCTGTTAAAACATCTTCGTGATGCAGGATATACCCCTATCTTCAAAAATAGAGATATCCCCGCTGCAGAATCGTATGTGAAAAAATTCCGTGGCGTAGAAATAGAAATCGAATTTTTTACAGACACTGCGGTTCGCCATGACAAAAACAAAAATGTTCTTATTGCCGGTGTTGTTGCCCAGCCGCTTAGCTATTTAAGCTTAAGCTTGACGTCATCGATTAAATTTCAAACTTATACCAAGGAAATCGGAAGAGTTGTGTCTCCCGGAGCTTGGATATTTCACAAAGGGCTTACTTTTACAAAGAGGAAGACCTCTTCGAAGAGACTCAAAGATTTGTATGGCATCTGGTATGTTGCTTCTCAACTGGGTGCCTTTTCTGAACATGCCATCACGGAATATGCCAGTCATGCTCAGCAACATTCAAAATGGTTTACGACACTTCAAAATAATCTACTTGGATGGCTCGAAAATGCTTCTCCACTGGAATGGTCACAGCTCGAGACTCAAGATCCCTCTGGACAATTGAAAAAGCTTCATTTTGAAAAAACACTTACAAAATTAATTTGATTTGACAATAACAAGGATTCAATAATTAAAAAAATTATAATTTAGTTTTTAAAAAAACTAAATTAACTACAGTCGTGATATAATCGCTCATACTTATGGAGGAATTGATTCATGGTTCATTTTATATCTAGATGTATTGGTATGATGGCTACTGGAGCAGCAGGATCGGCATACCACCGTTATTCCCATTCTAATCCAGCAATGAAACGCGTTACCACACGTATTTATCCTGGCGCTGCGAGAGCTTCCCTCTTTCCCTATTCTAATCCCGTTGTACAAACCATTGCTGCACGCATCTATCCTATTGGCCGTGCGTTTTTAGATACTGCGCATAGAATGATTAAATCTTGGGTGCCGAAGATGCCTCTGCTCTGGAGTATACCTGTGCTTGCGAGTTTTCCCTACGTCAATGTTGAAAAGGTAGAAGGCCAAGAGAAGATTGAGCGCATCGTCTATCCATTTTTATTTCGTGTCACAGGGAAGGATATTCATCCTGATCAAAAAGTTTACCTCCTTGGAATGCGTCACAGTTTTAAAGAGGCTGATTATCCACATGAAACTCTTGCTTTGATCAAATCTTGCAATTTGCTTCTTTCTGAGTTTCCCGCTCAAATGGCTTCATCTAAAAATCCTGAAGAATGGGCTATCCAGTATGGAGTTAACAAGTATCTATATATTCACAAAAAGCTATTGTCCGTTGATCAAGAATGGATTGAAACGCATCTCAAAGCGTACGAGGCTATGATGGGAAAGGTGAATATGGATACATTGATTCCTGAGTTAAGAGAAAAAAGTTCTGCGATCAAAGCAGATCAAGCTTATTGGCTAAATCGGCTCTCTTTGGCAGATCAAACAAAAGCTCAGACACTACTAGACCGATGTGGGTTACAACTAAGTGATCTTGATCCGATTTCTGTTAATTTTTCTCTACATGCTATTAACAAAGGGTGTGTCGAAAATCATTATGATTTTAACACGGGAGAGATTGCTATAATTAAAAGCTTTCAGGAACGAAATTGTCCTATTATTCAGTTGGAGGACGAGCTGAGCGATATGGCCGAAGATTTCGACGCTGGGATGGAGGATATTCTTGACTATGATTTAGAATCGAAATTGAAACACATCCTTTCACAGCTTGAACCTCAAGTCGAAGAGGTAGATGAGATTCAGCAAGAGATTCAAGAACTTCAAAATAGGGCCGAAGAGCTCGTTTTTCCATTTTTGTTTTGTAACGATGAAGATAGTGAAG
>DASUCX010000126.1:0-4209 GCA_036275855.1 Rhabdochlamydiaceae bacterium | reverse complement strand
ATCAAAAAACCGGCAGTCAGAAGTCCGGCAATCCCTATTACGAGAGAAGAAGCGTTGAATTTAAACCATAGAAGACGCATAATTCGGTGATTTTAAAGGTTAAGGACATTTATGACAGAAGAAAAAAAAGCTGTTACAGCTCCTGCAGCTGGAGCGCCGGCAGCAGGGAAAAAGAAAAACGGACGCCAAACGTCTGCCCAGAAACGTGATAAACAAGCTTTGAAAGCTCGTCTTAGAAACCGCAGCTTTAAAGCCACTGTCACGACAGCTATTCGCGGATTTGAAGACGCTGTTGCCAAGGGAGACAAAGCTGTGATGAAAGAACGTCTTGGCGCTCTTTACAGCTTATTGGACAAAGGCGTTAAAACCGGCCGTTTCAAGCTCAATAAAGCAGCCCGTACTAAATCTCGTCTGACTGCAAAAATCGCCTAAGAATAAAGGGGTTGGGACTACCTGGCCGGCGTTTATACCTCAAGGACTACCTTGGGGCTTTTCGCTTTCTAGGGATAAACGGTGGGATTTCTACGGCTCCATCCCCCATCAGTCACTTTTTTAGGCGCCTTAGGGGCTTTCATATTTTTGTAGAAGGCGCTTGGCCACCTCTTGATATTCTGCATAAACAGGAGCAGAGATTAGCAATTCAAAATGCCCCTTATCCCATAAACGTAGAATTTTTTCAGGTGGCCCTTTCCAAAAAATTCCGGATAGGAGAACGTTCGTATCAATGACGATTTTCATTTGCTTTTTCGAGATGCTTTAATCATTTTTTTGAGAGCCGCTTTAGTGATTCGTGCTTTTTTTGCTTCTCTTTTTGTTTGAGTCAACAGGGAAGAAAAATCGTCAGCAAAAATAGGTTTCAAAATCACCGTGCCTTCACTTGATAAAACGACAAATTCCGTGCCCTGCTTGAGGTTCAAAAGATCTCTAATTTTATCAGGAATTACAACTTGGCCTTTAGACGACATTGTGGTTGTTGCGATTTCAGGCATATTTCCTCTCCTTTGTTCTTACAAGTAAGAGTGCCAAAAAGTAAATTAAATGTACATATGGGCAACACCGAGCGGAAAAAAATTAAGCGCCAATTTATACATTTATCAAAAATAACTTTGAGTTAGGGAGTCCGACTGCCTATCTTATCTCCATTCTCAAGCAAAAACAAGATGTGAATCTACGCCTTATAAGCCTCAGACAATCTGATCCTTCCACCGTATTTTTAATCCCGACCTTCGCTGACTGGATCTTCCTACCGTTGCGTTGATCGTCTCTTGATCTCCGCATAGAATCACCGAGTGTCTTGCCCGTGTAACCGCTGTATACAACACTTCTCTTCCAAAGGTTTCAGAGCCTGGAGGAACGAGCGCAAGCACGTGGTCGAATTCGCTCCCCTGGCTCTTATGCACGGATAAAACATATCCAAGTTCATACGGAGGAAGCGCACTTGCAGGAATTTTTCTTTCCCCAAATATGGCATAGAGAGGTTTTTCTTTGCTTCTCCAGAGCACCCCAACTTCTCCATTATATAGACCTGCTTCGTAATCTGTCCGCGTGACGAGAATCGGAACCGCGAGCAGCTGATCCATTTGATGGGTGAAGCGTTGGAAAATTTTTTGATTCAAAGTGTTGACTCCAAAAGGTCCTTCCCTGATCGGGGACAAAATGGAAAAGCCCTCTAAAGCCTTTTGCAAAATAAACTCGTTTGAAAGTTTTTCCTGAGGAACAATCGTTTTACCGGCTAAAATATCGCGCGCTAGCTGCAACACTTCTACTCGATCGGAACGGAGGCACTGGGTCAGATGCGCGGTTGGAAGAAGATCGACAAGATCTCCAAAAAGACTGCCTGATTCGACAGGAGGAAGCTGGTTGGCGTCGCCGAGAAAAACGACGCGCTGTCCGACCTCTAGAGATTTTAAGAAAAAAGCCATTAGGCTGGCATCGATCATGGAGGATTCATCGATGATGATTAGATCTGCCCTAATATATGAGCTGCCTCGGGCAAGCTGCTTTTGAGATTTAAGCCCCAAGATAGAATGGAGTGTTCCGCAGATAGCTTGCGGATTAAAGGCTTTGAGTCGTGCAGCAGCTTTTCCGGTCGGGGCAGCTAAGATCACGTGGGCTGAAGGTCCCATTGCCTTTACCAGATGCGACGTTAAAAATGTTTTCCCTGTTCCCGGACCTCCTTCAATGATGCTGAGGGTGTTGGAAAGCGCTAGAGTAAGGGCATTTTGCTGCTCCAGAGTTAATTCAGGGGGCAATGCATAGTCAAGCGGCTTTACTTTGAACGAGAGCTGTTTGAGCTGATGGAGAATAGATGTCTCATACGTAAAGTTTTTCTCAAGATAAAAAAGGTTCCCAAGTCTGCGGACATACGGTGAAGAGGCTGTTTTTGCACCTTCTTTCACCGCCGTCAAAAGAACGTCCGGGAAGGGTAAATGATCGAGATCTAAACAGAGATGTCCTTCTCGAGAAAGCGCCATCAGCGCGGCCAAAAATGCCCTTTCTGAGGATGTCTTTGCATGCAGGTCGGCAAAAAAGAGGTCGAGCTGTGTCAAAATGTTTTGTTCGAGCAGTTCTTCAAACATGGATAACCTCTGGAATAAAATGGTAAGCAGCCGGTCCGCGGACAAAAAGGAAGAAGGCTCCGCCAAAAGAAGCTTTTCCATAGATTTTTAAATAGCGGGTAAAAGCGGTCGCATAAATTTTTCCTTGAAGAAGATAATCGTGCTCGATCATCGCTTTGTTTAAGCTTTCAGGAGCGTAGTCTTCAAGGACATTGGTTTTCCAATCGATCAGATAGTATTTCCCTTGGTATTCAAACGAGAGGTCGATAAATCCTTTAAGAGCCGTCCCTTCTGTAGGAAATAGAAACTCCATCTCGGGCAATAGACGCGTCCGATCGAGATCTCTCAGACAAAAACCATCGAGAGGAAGATCTAACACACGATCGATCATTGCTTGGATGACGGCTCCATATTTTTCTAGATGCGAGCCCTTGATTTCTTGAGCAATGAGTTCGGGGAGAGCGATCGATTGATCAAAATACCGTTCTAAAATGGCGTGAATAATGATCCCGGTTTCGGCGCTGGAAGGAAGCTTTGGATCTTGAACCACTTTTCGCTCTCCTGAAATCTGAGCAAGAGAAGTAAACGACTGCAGGAAAAAAGGTTTGAAAAACGGCTGTTTTTGAAGCGGCGGAACGAGCGGTACGCGAGATGCTTGCGTATAAGGTGATAGGTTATAGGTGATTTGACTGAGATCAACATGCGAAAACGTGTCGAGATTGGGCGCAGCTCTTTCTAAAAACAGCTCAACGGGGGATGCCTGTCCCAAATCATAACTTTTCCCGCTTATTTCTCGAGCCACCGGAATGTAAAGCCGACGCTTTGCGCGCGTCAAGGCAACGTAGAATTGGCGCATTTTTTCGGCATCGAGCTCTTTTAACTCTGCCTCTGGTTTATCCTCGACTGGTGTGCGAGAAGCAAGACCTACGGCAAAGACCGTTTCAAATTCGAGTCCTTTGCTTGCATGGATTGTCATGATCTGAACGCCGTGTGGATGGGCGGAAATTCTCTCATCACCCTCTTCGATTTTCAGTCGTTTAAGGAAAATTCCCATTTGGTGGGGGTCTTGGATGTACAAGATTTTTTCTAAAATTTGCATCAGATCGTCATATAACGCTTCTTCTTGGCAAAGTGTCTGAAAGACCGTCGTTTTTGAGAACTTTGTCTTAAGAAACTGCGCTAAAAAAGACGAAAATCCGTTGTTTAACCACTCTTCTGAGAGCTCTGCAAAGATCGCTTTTGCCTCGAATACGGTTTCATCCGTTAGCGCTTCGATGGGAACCCGGACAAAAGGGCCTAAAAGCACTTTTTTAATGGCGGAGAGGGGGTTGGTGGTGTGGCAGGCTTCAATGAGTTCTAAAAGAAGATCGACCATGAGCGAATCTCCCAAACTGCCTCCGCGAGAGATCACGCAAGGAATTTGGACGCTTGCAAGCGTTTGTTTGAGACGGAGGGCTTGATACCGGTCTTTAATAAGAACAGCAATTTCGCTTGGGGCTAGGTGGTGTTGATTAATTTCATGAATAATATAAGCAAAAAACTGCTTTTCGACGTCAAAGGTTGGCCAGCGCCGTGCCCTGCCAAGCTCTCCTTGAGCAATCATGAAACAAAGCTCACCATCTCCTGGTTTGGCTGCTTGGGAGAGGGGAAC
>DASUCX010000125.1:0-6309 GCA_036275855.1 Rhabdochlamydiaceae bacterium | reverse complement strand
TCATAATTTGACAAGGAGGCGGCATAAATTTTAGTGTCTGGAGCGAGCGACCATTGCCGAATGGCAAGGCGCGAGCGAAGATCTAAAATTTATTGCCAAGCTGACGCAGTCAAATATGACTTTATTTTTTACGAATGGTATCAATATCAACTTACGTATATTGACCCCTTCGTTTCAATCGAAAATAGGCCAAAATAATCACCGAAAGAGACGAAGCCTTAGTTTGTAGACAGGCTCTCAAAAAAACTAGATGCGCAAAATCTGTCAAAATCAGTATACATAGCATCAATGTCGTTGCCATTTTATCTCACATTCATTCGTGTGGTCATGAGCCCTCTCTTTATGGTGCTCTACTTATTTGGCGCTGATTGGGGAATTTCTCCGGTCGGTGTTTGCATTATTTTGCTAGCGATCTTGGCCATTTGCGAGCTGTCGGATTTTTTTGATGGGTTTTTAGCCCGCCGCCATAATAAAGTCACCGAGCTGGGAAAAGTGCTCGATCCAATGGCCGATAGCCTTTTTAGATTGTCCGTCTTTTTGAGCTTTACTCAAGGCGTTGTTCAACTTCCGCTCCTCATCGTGCTGATCTTTCTCCTCAGAGAGTCGATTATTACTTCGCTCAGGACGCTGTGCGCTTTGCAAGGCGTCGCACTCGCTGCACGTCTGAGTGGCAAAGTGAAAGCGGTTGTTCAAGCGACCGTGGCCTTCTTTATCTTGATTTTGATGACCGTTTACAGCCAAGGGTGTCTTGCAGAAGAATCGTTCCAGCTGATGTCTTTTTATGCCGCTGGCATTGCTGCTCTTTACACACTTGTGTCCGGGTGTGAATATATCTCCGCGAACTGGAGTCTCATTAAGAAGGCTTTTTCGGGTAGCCCTTAACAACCTGAACTTTGGGTTGCTTTCATAGAGCTTTGCGCCGTCTTTCGGGCGCTTTTTAAAGATTTTTCGGGCTCTATATGCACTTTTCGGCCAAAAGAAAGGGTTGTTTTGGTTCATTTCTTGCCAAAAGAAAAGGTTGTTTTGGCAATTGACTGATAATAAGCAGTTTAAAGTTTTTCCGTGTTGATAACAGTTTACATTAGAGAATGCCTCGCTGAAGAATACGCATTCAGGGGGGTATTCAGTCTAAGAAGCTACTTCCAAATTGGAATGGTATACTGCGATGTATCAATTTTTCATAGCTAGTTATAGAGGAGAGCCAAGCCTACTATAGACCCCCAGGTAATCGTCTGCTGACCGGCTCCAGCTATAATCGCATTTCATTCCTTGCTCGACGATTTTAGCCCATTTAGAACCATTTTTGTAGGACTTCAAAGACCGGTCTAAAGCCCAGTCGACACCGGAAGTGTCCGGAAAATCAAAGACAAAACCGTTCCGTTCGTTCTCGGGTTTTTTCGACGTCTCGACATCGAAAACAGAATCTGCTAGTCCACCGGTGAACCGGACTAAAGGAACAGAGCCATACCGGAGACCAATCATTTGGGTCAGACCGCACGGTTCAAAGAGCGAGGGGATCAAGATCATATCGGAAGCCGCATAGGTTAAATGGGCAAACGTCTCATTGTATTCCAAATGGATCGCCGTGTTTTTGTTTTTAGAAAGTTCTTTTTGGAGCGCCTGAAATTGGAGCGTCATTTCAGGACCTGCTGGACTTCCCAGCAAGATAAACTGTCCCTCTTTTTCGATCGTCTTTTTAAGGCCGTAGACGATCAGCTCGGGCCCTTTTTGTGGCACTAAGCGGCTGATGGCACATACAAGAGGCCCTTTCGATTCTTTGAGCCCAAATTTTTTCCTCAGCTCCGTTTTATTCGTCGATTTGCCTTGTTGGGCCGTTTTGAGGTCGTATTTGGCAGGCAATAGTTGGTCGGTAGCGGGATTCCAATACTCAAAATCGATCCCATTGAGAATGCCTTTCAGTTTATTGGAGTGTTTTGTCAAAAGCATGTGGAGGCCGCAACCACCTTCGACGGTCTTGATCTCTTTTTCATAGGTAGGGGAGACGGTGGTGATGAAATCGGAATATTCAATTCCCCCTTTGAGCAGATTGAGATTGGAGGGCAAGAAGGGGTCTTGCATTTTTGCAGGGATCAAAAGATCTTCACCGCGGAGCCCTGCTCGGGTTACATTTTGCGGCGAGCATTTGCCCTGATGCTGCAGATTGTGAATTGTCTGCACGATCCCTTTGGTTCGAAACCCCAGAGGAATGTACATCTCTTTGTAAAGAGGAGCCACAAGTGCTGTCGGCCAGTCATGGATATGGAGGATATCGGGAGTTTTTCCCGATTTAAATAAATATTCTAACGCAGCGCGGGAAAAATAGATAAAGCGGTCGACATCATCGGGTGAACCGTAGATCGACCCCCGACTGAAATAATACCCGGGGTGGTGCGGCTCGAGTAAAAGAACATTTAATCCTTGGACCTCTGCCGACCAAATTGTATTATGGTAGCGATACGGCCCATCGAACGACCATAGCTCGCGAAACACCGGTTTTAAGTTTTTCAGGGCTGTATAGTCGAGGCAATCGTACTTGGGAATTAAGATCTCGACGGTATGCCCCTTTTTTTGGGTTTCCCTGGCCAGGCCGAAAACGACGTCGGCAAGGCCGCCTACTTTGGCAATTGGGGAAAGTTCCGAAGCGATGTGGATGACGTGCATTTTTTTGTTATGACATTTTTGAATTTATTGGGGTAGGCTCATGTTTCCTTTGATCATCTCTTTTTACACCAAGGAGACTCCGTATCAGCTTGATGCGCACCATTTGATGGCATCGTGCGATCAGTTCGGACTCGAGCATCATATTGAGGGAATTGATTCGCACGGTTCCTGGGAGCTCAACTGCGCCTTCAAGCCGTTTTTCATCGCGCAGAAACTTCAGCAGTTTAAACGGCCTGTGCTCTGGGTCGATGCCGATGGTGTTTTTGCACGAAAGCCAACTCCTCTCAAGGTTTTTGAAAAAGATTTTGCCGTCTATGCTCAAGCCGAATTACCTTCCAATCACCCCTCCAAAATCCGATCGGGTACGATCTACGTCAATGCTACAGAAAAAGGGATGGATGTTTTAAAAAAGTGGGCCCAGGAATGTCAGCGTCTTTTAATCAATCCCGAGCGTACAGAGGAGTTTTGGGATCAGATCGCTTTGAGAAATGTCTATCTGATAGAACAAAAATTAGGCCGCCTTCCGCTCTCTTATATCAAAATTTTGGGACATCCTATTGACGTGAAGTGCCCCCATCCTGTTATTATTCATTGCCAAGCTTCACGACACGCAAAAAAAGGATGAAAATATGAAAGACTGGATGATAGGACTAGTATTGCTACTGCCTTCACTGTTAAGAGCAGAATTTTTAGAGACATCAAATATCGAAGATGTTTTTTCCAAAGTCGACAAGGAGACACTTGTTCTTCTCAATATGACAGATACCATCAGCGACTCTGTCCTTAGCTTAGGATCTAAGCCTTGGCGCCACTTTATCCACAGCAATTTACAGAAAATCCAAAATTTAGATCAGGCCGGCAACCTTCATGACCAGTGGACGTATTATGTAGCGACAAGGATTCCTGTCAACCCCGTCCAAAAAGAAACCGTCACGTGGATCGAAACCCTGCAAAAAAATGAGACACCGGTATTTTGTACCACTGGACGTGGTAGAAATGTCTGGTATTGCACCATTGTTGATCAAGTCGACAATTTCACCGATTTTCAGCTCGAACATATCGGCATCGATTTCACAAAAACCAAAGTGCCTGAAGAGTTGAAAAACGTCGATCCTAGGTACTTCCATCACGGCATCTTTTACACCGATCCGTATGCTCTAGGAGAATTTATTGATAAAATCCTCCAAGAGACAGGCTACCGTCCTAAAAAAATTGTGGTTGTCAATGACAAGCCCAGTGAGCTTCAATCTGCCGATCAAAAACTCACCGAAGCTGGGATTGACCATATTTGCGTCCTTTATCAACGCACTGAAAAAGATAGGAAGGCCTTTAACCCTACCGTTGCCCTGCTCCAATTGGAATCCCTTTTGGAAGATGGGAAAGTTGCCCTCCAAGAAAATGAAGCAATCAAAAAAGCAAAGAGCGAGAAGGCTTCCCCCGAAGAGCTTTTCAAGAGATTGATTGATAAATATGGCAACCTGAAGTGATTGAGATCAGGGTTATTCAGATTGGTCAGCGAGTAAATCGCTGACTATAAGCACCATGTATCCAGACTTGACTAATATTGGATGAGATCCTAATATAGCCAATATGTGGATAGAGCGTGATTTGCTGAAATTTTTACAGAAAAATAGATTTAATACCCTTCCTGTCAAGGTGCTAAGAGGCCCAAGACAAGTGGGTAAAACCTCGCTGTTGCATCATTTGGGAACGCACAAGCTGATTCTTTTTGATGATCTGGCGATTAGAGGTCTTGCCGAAGACAGCCCGGCATTATTTTTCGAGCAGTTTGAAGGCCCGCTTATTCTTGATGAGGCCACATTATCGCCTAATATTTTCCCAGAGCTCAAACGGCGGATAGACATGGGTCGAAGGCAGCGGCAAAAAAATCAATCAGAGTCGTCATTGGACATATGGATTACCGGTTCAAACCAAACCCTATTGCAAAATGAAGTTCGTGAATCCCTAGCGGGGCGGGCAAACTATTTTTTTCTAAATACGCTTTCGATTCATGAACTTCAAAATAGCTTTTCAAAACCCATCTCTCTGCAAGATCTTTGCATAAGAGGTGGTTGGCCGGAATTGTACGCGTCTCCTGAGCTGAATACAGTCCAATACCTTAATGATTTTATTGCGACTTTCATTGAAAAAGATATTGTTTCTGCGGCGGGAATTGAAAAGAAGGCCGCTTTTAGCAAAACACTCCAGCTCACAGCTGCAAGAATCGCTCAACTGTTAAATTATTCCGATATTGCAACAAATGTCGGCGTCGATACGACAACAGTTCAGTCCTGGATTGCTTTATTAGCTCAAAATGGGATCGTGCGTGTCCTGCCACCTTATCACTCTAATCTCAACCAACGGTTGGTCAAAACCCCGAAAATATACTTTGAAGACACAGGTCTTGCAGTCCGTCTTCAAGGATGGAGTGAATATGAACCGCTGATGTTAAGCCCCTATTTTGGTCATGTGATAGAAAATCTGGCTCTTGCTGAGATTTCTCGCTTCTTTATCAATCGAGGCATGCAACCGGAAATCTATTTTGTCCGCTCTAAAGAAAAGGTTGAAGTCGATTTTCTTGTACAACTTCCTAACCAAAAATATATTGCCATCGAAGTAAAAATGACCCCGATGGATTTGAAGTCTGCTCAGCTCTCTTTGTTGGATTCGCTGAAGATCAACATCGTTGAAAAATGGGTCGTTTCTTTCACAGGGTCATCCCATTTTGCCAATGCAAAGCTTGTGCTTTGCAAAGATTTATTCGAAAATCTTCAACGATTGATTCCTTGAACCTATTCATTGTGCAACGAGTAATTCAGTGTCGTTGTGGTTCTTGTTGTAGAGTCATTATCAACGCTCACTCCAAAGCTGACCTCTTTTAAGTTCACTGTGACGATGGTGGTATTTTTCAATCTTCCCATGTCAAATTTATCGCTAATGTCCCGAGCGATAGAATCGACGGTTTTGTTGAATAAATCTGTTAGATTTTTAACTCTATCCCTACAGGATTTAATGTCTTGAAGGTGATCATGAGCAACTTTAGACATAAACTTAATGCAAGTTTCGGACTTCCCACCTGCCTTCGCATGATTAACCATGTCACGGATGAGAACAGGATGTGCATGTATTTTTGCCAGTAATCGTTTATGGCATTCATCAACAAAAGAAGGAGTGTTCTCTGGTTCTATATCCGGCGCAATGAGCAATTTCTTCCCCGCTAAATAGTTCCCTTCAATAATGAATTGATATAAAAGTTGATATTCTTTGGATGCGGATGTGTCCTTAAAGTTCTTAGTTTCTTCTTCGACCTTATCATACATTTGTTCCAAAACAACAGCTACAATCGAGCGGTCTGTGTTTAAAGAGAGAAGAAAACTGAATCTACTTTGCTCAGTACTTGATGAGAGATTAATTGTGAGTCGGTCTCCTGTAGTAGTACACTTGCTACCGTTGATCTCTCTTGAATGGTTCATGTCAATGACCACGTTAACATCGACTTTGACCTCTGCAATCGAGCGAGAATGTTCGGTGCTTGCCTCGGTTAAATCTTTCAGATGTGTGCTTAACAAATTACTTATAAGTCCAGGAATAAGCAGATTTATTTTTTTAATATGAGAATAAAGAACCTCACGGATATTTTTTAATGGT
>DASUCX010000124.1:0-10146 GCA_036275855.1 Rhabdochlamydiaceae bacterium | reverse complement strand
ATTCCTTCATAGGATTTTTCTCTTAAGCCAGTATAACTTACTTAAAATGAATCATTTATGCATTTTCATTGGAAAAAAATCACAACATTCTGAAAATCAGCAGGTTAATAATCCATACTGACATCCGCACTTGAAGCCGCTTCCATTGCTCAACTTATTCAAATTGAGCTGCTTCAAATTTGCGGCGTCGGTATTGCCAAATTCCCAATTTTTGAATTCATTTGTGTATATCTAATTTGTAATTAATTCTTTGTGTAAACTATTTAAAACAATTAAGTTAAAAAAATAAAATTTTAAGTTTTAAATAAAGATTTATTTATGTATAATAGTGTCATATTAAATAGTAATTTAAATACCAGGAGATAATTGTTATGGCAGACGCAGTAATACCAACATCAACTAATTCACCAGCCCCAGGAATCCTTAGCACATCAACATCTTCCTACGTACATCCAGCCTCAGCGACTCCAGAAATGATGGAAGGGACTAATAGGGCCAATGATGTTGGATTGAAAGCCTTTGAAAAAGCGAAGGCCTCTAGAAGCTATGGTATTATTGCGCACATTTATTATGGAGTTATTCTCCGGCTCAAAGACAAGATCGTCCACCTTAGTGGATCACAAGGGCCGAACTTTGAGCTTTATCAAGCACATACAGCTTTATGTGCTCAAATTGATAAGGTCAAAAGTGTCTATAAAGCTTATCGTACAGCTCAAAAAACAGCTGACAATGCTCCGTTAGACCCAGAAGTTCAAAGACGGGGGGCTCGCCGAAAAGCTCAGACTGCAGGTGACGAGTTGGTGAAACAGTACGATCAGTTGATTGAATTAGCTGTCAAGAACGCTAATGATCTTGGATTCAGTAAATATAAGAAGGATTACCTTGATGATGTCCAGAAGGAGTTGAGTGGGGATGCTAAGGACCATATTCTGCAAACAGTGAATCAACTCCGAGCAAGAAAACCCGTTGAAAGTCCGACGGTAGCACAGAACCGTCCTGATTTGACGAATAAAAACTATACCGAATTCGTGGCTGATTTTGTCTCTCAAGTTCACGTTGCTAATCAGAAATCTGGAGGTTGCGCAGACCTTACCAAGATTTCATCGGCTTTTATTGAAGGTCTAGCTTCGATCCATGAACTCGCCGACGGGTTGACTTTGATTGATCTATACGATGAGTTAAATCGACAGGCTCAACAAACTCAAAAGAAGCAGTTTGAAGATACGGTAGAAGACTTTAGCACGCAGCTTGAAGATCTAATGAAGAAAGAAGGTGATATCACCGATGAAGAGCTGAAAAGCATCTATAGTCATGGGATCGCTCTCTCGTCAGTATCGTCCCTGACTGCTGCGGATTTAAATCGCCTCAAAAATGCTAGGAAAGAACGCCTAACAGCTGAAGAGGAATTAAAGGTGGCTAAGAATGAATTAGCGGAAAATCAAAAAGTGGCCACAGATAAAACAGATTATAGTTTGCTCGATATCAAAGCATTTCTTCAGGAGGCTGGTAAAGATTTATCAGAGGTGCCAGACGCGGCTAAGGGAGATGGAACAGCAAGTGGCAAACTTTTGAAAGTAATAAATGAGAGAGATAAGGACATTGAAGGCCTAACTAAAAAATTAGAGAAAACAAAGGAAGAGAGCGGAAAGCAGCATGAAGAGGATATGAAGAAAGTGACAGTCGCTCAAGAGATTCTCGGTAAGGCAACCACAGAAAAGGCGGGACTTGATGCGCTCATGAAAATACAAGTAGGGCAGCTTGCTGATGCGGAAGCTGAAGTCAAGGAATTGAACAAAGAATACGAGATAGCTAAAAAACAGCCATCCAATAAAGACACACCTCGACTAAACAAACACGCAACTGACATGCTAAACGAGGGTTATAAGAAAGCGAAGGCTGAATTGAATCTGTTGGTGGATAGGATCAAACAAGGAATAGAGGCCACGAAAAGGGAACAAGAAGCCCAAGAAACAATTATAAATCAACAAAAAACAGATCTTCCGTCATTTCTACAAACAGCTGAGGAAAACGCCAAGACAGCTGAGGATATAATCACTGAGCTTAACAAAGAACTTGTAGACAAACAAATTGATACGATGATTAGTCTTAGCGGAGCAGAGGTTGCTGAAATTGGACGTGCGTTGAACGTTGGGGATCTTTCCTCTAAAAGATCTAAGATAGCCGTCGCATGCTTTAAGGCGATGACAGCTGATGAGAAGGTAAAAAAATTAAGTGGGGAGACGATTCCTGCTCATGAGGAAAACATAAAGGTTCAAAACGAAATACTTGAAGATGACGCTCTCATGGTTATGAACTCCAGTGGGGCATTTGTCGTTAGCGACAAGCTTTTTGATGGGACAGAGGTAAAACAGAGCATTGGAAACCAGATTAAATCTAACCTTGACATTGCAACAAAGGTAACTATTGCTGTGGCTGAAGAAGCGGTTAGACAAGAGAATGCATACGCCGAATCACAAAAACAGCCTAAAACAAAGGTTTCTGCCCGTCAACAACAAGTAGAGAATAGAGTTTCTTGGCTCGGAGCTGAATTAGCTAAAAGAGGATTAAAATCAGGTTCATCTTTGTTTAAGGAAATCAGAAGCAGAGTGGAGGGGCTTCCTGCAACCGTCAACCCCGCTCCTGCCTCAACACCCGATGAAAAAATAACCTTATTGATGGATGAAAGCGATACTACCCTCGTTATAGACGAAGTGCTCTAGGAGACTTCTTTAGCGAGGTCAATCAAAGGCTGCAGGTTTTCCTGCGGCCTTTTTTATATAAATCGACAAAAATTTAATTCTGCAACAGCATCTAATTTGCAATTAAGTCTTTGCGTAAAGCATTTAAAGCGATCTTATTAAAGCAAATAAAATTTAAACTAGACAATAAATATTTTTTTATGTATAATAGCTTAATATTAAATAGCATATTAATTAATAGAGGATAATTATCATGGCAACAGGTCTAAACAAATCAGCAGAAAGATGCCAAACAACACCAAAGTCGGACAGCTTACTGGACGTAAGCCAAACCCAAGACACAGGGGGTACCCCCTTAACGGCCAAGGTTGCCAGGGCAAGTATTGACAGTGCATCGAAAGCCTTTGAAAGAATGAAGGCCTCTAGAAGCTATGGTATTGCGCACATTTATTATGGAGTTATTCTCCCGCTCAAAGAAAAGATCATAGGCCACCTTAATGAATCACAAAGGTCGAACCTTGAGCTTTATCGAGCACATACAGCTTTATGTGCTCAAGTTGATAAGGTCAAAAGTGTCTATAAAGCTTATCGTACAGCTCAGAAAACAGCTGACAATGCTCCGCTAGAACCAGCAATTCAAAGAAAAGGGGCCCGCCAAAAAGCTCAGGCTGCGGGTGACGAGTTGGTGAAACAGTATGATCAGTTGATTGAATTAGCCATCAAGCAAGCTGAGACTAATGGATTCAGTAAAAAAGAGAAGGATTATCTTGATGATATCCGGGATGAGTTGAGTAAGGATACTAAAGACCATATTCTGCAAACAGTGAATCAACTCCGAGCAAGAAAACCCGTTGAAGATCCAATGGTAGATTCGAAGATGAATGAAAACTATACCAAATTCGTGGTTGATTTTGTCTCTCAAGTTCACGTTGCTAATCAAAAATCTGGAGGTTGCGAAAACCTTCAAAAGATTTCATCGGCCTTTATTGAAGGTCTAGCTTCGATCCCTGAACTCGAAGGGTTGGCTTTGATTGACCTATATGATGAGTTAAATAACGAAGAAATTCAAAAGCGTCAGTTTAAAGATACGGTAAAAGATTTTAGCACGCAGCTTAAAGCCCTGATGAACAAAGATGAAGATGTCACCGATGAAGAGTTGAGGAGCATCCATAGTCATGGGGTCGCTCTCTCGTCAGTATCGTCCCTGACTGCTGCGGATTTAAATAAGCTCAAAAATGCTAAGAAACAACGCCTAGAAGCTGAAAAAGCATTAGCGATGGCTAATGATGAATTAGTGGAAAATCAAGAAGTGATCAGAGATAGAACAAATTGTAGCTGCACCAGCTACAGGGGTATCGAAGTTGAAAAAGATTATAGCTTGAACGATATCGAAGAATTTTTAAAAGAGATTGGTAAAAATGTGGAAGATTTGCCAGACGAGGCCAAGAAAAAAGGAACAGTGGGTTACAATCTTGTAAATGCAATAAATGCCGAACGTAAATGCATTAATGTCTTATCTGAAAATTTAAAAGCATTAAAGAAAGAGCGCTCGGAACAGGATGAATTTGATAAAAAGACAATCAAACAACTTAAAGATACTATTGATAGGGCAACCAAAGAAATTGCGGCTCTTGATAAACATATTCGATGGTACGAAGAGCTGCTTGTTACAATAAAAAACAACGTCGATTCATTGGACACAGAATACAAGTTGGCTAAAGACGCAGTGCTCAATAACAATCGCGCCATGCCCCGATTGATCAAATCAAACGCATTTGAGCACCTAAAGCAGAATTATCAAACAGAGCATGCTGAAATAATTGAGGAGATGAATGAGCGCGGAGAGCAATTGAGAAATTTGAAAAAGGATAGAAAAATTCAACAAGCAATTTTGGATCAAGCAAAAGCAGATTTTTCGGCTTTTTCTAAAAAAGCTGAGGATAACGCCAGGGATGCTCGGCTAGAAATCAAGCGCCGTGAAAAGAATATTGAATCGAGAAAAACTGGCCCAATGATTAGGCTTTTCGGAGCAGAGGTTGCTGAAATTGGACGTGAGTTGAAGGTTGGGGATCTTTCCTCTGCAACATCTAAGATGGCCGTCACATACCTTAATGTGATGACAGCTTATGAGAAGGCACAAGAATTAAGTGAGGAGACGATTCCTGCTCATAGGAAAAACATAGAGCTTCAAGACGAAATACTTAAAGATGGCTCTCTCATGTCTATGCGCGCCGATGGGACATTTGTTGTTAGCGACAAGCTTTTTGGTGAGGGAGAGATAAAACAGAACATTGAAGCCCAGATTAGCTCTAACCTTGGCATCGCAAAAGGGGTAACTCTTGCTGTAGCTAAAGAAGTGATTAGACAGGAGGATGCATACGTTGAATCACAAAAACAGCCTAAAACCAAGATCTCTGCCCGTCAACAACAAATAGAGAAGAGAGCTTCTCCGCTCCAAACTAGATTAGAAGGGAGAAAATTAAAATCAGATCCATCTATTTTTAGTGAAATCGAAAAAAGGGTGAAGGTTCTTTCTGCAACCGTCAACCCCGCTCCTGCGTCGATATCCGATGACCAAATAACCTCAGAGATGGGTGGTGATTTGGATAAAAGCGATGCAGATTCAGCTAGCAATATGAATAAGACGAGCACTGAGGGGCCTACTCAAGACTTTCTGGTATTATTAGAGGAAGACTCGGACGTAGATTCTGATCAAGACGATACCCTCGTTATAAAAGATGAGCTCTAAAAGACTTCTTTAGCGAGGTCACTCAAAGGCTGCAGGTTCTCCTGCGGCCTTTTTTTTAGATGTACGACTCTTCGCTATGGCTTAAGAGATGGGATAGCTTGGCCAGGACGTCCCGGAGGACCTCGAGGGGCCGTTGGTCGGCCTTGAAGCGGCTAATGAGGTGGGAGGGGTAGTGTTGGAGGAGCTTTTGGGTGTCTTCCGCATAGACCCTCATGCGGGTCTCTAAAACGGTGTCTTCCAGGTCGTCTGCACGCCGTTCGATGAGGGCACGTCTTTTCATCCGTTTGATCAATTCATCGATGTTTTGGGTCTCTAGAACGATAATATGCATGATTTGGATGTGTCTTTCTAAGAGTTCGGCCTGATGGATGGTGCGGGGGATACCGTCGAGGAGGAGGAGCTGTTGATGGGGAAAGTACCGGTTTGTGGCGATTAGCCCTTCGACGAAGTGGTGCCATATGCCGACGGTGACATCATCGGGCAGGAGGTGGCCTTTGCCGGCATAGGAATGGTATAGCTTGCCCGCAGGGGACTCCGGGGAGAGGCCTCTAAAGATGTCTCCCGATGAGAGATGGAAATGGTTCCCAGCGCTACTGAGGAGCTTCCCTAGGGTGCCTTTACCAGCGCCCGGAGGGCCAAGTAGCAGGATCGATCGGTAGGGGCGGCTCTTGCCAGATATAAGTGATTGGATATCAAGCTCTTTTTTCATAGTTTTGAAAAGACTAATCTTAACCTATTGAGGATTAATAGTGCAATCTTCATAACAAAAACTTGTATTATAGTAAAATTTTTGTTAAAATAGAGTAAAGAAAAAGAGGATTTATGACAACAACAACACCTACTTCATTTACAGTGACAGTCGATCACAATGGCCATTCTTATGATGTCGAGGTGACCCCAACGTTCAATGGGGCTCGGATTGAAGGAATTGGAGATCGTTTAGATCAATGGAATGAAGCTGAAAGAACGCACAAGGTTTTTAGCCGAACCCTTCAAAAGATCCTCACCCAATCTAACGTTCCCGATAGTCATCTGACAGCGGGGGTTTTAACCGTAGGGCAGGGAAGAGGAATTATTTTAAACGATGCGACGCACGTCAATGATGACGCAACGAAAAGAGTCTGCGATACATTTATCAATTATTTACAAGATCCTAATGCGGGCATAGCGGAGCTGGGTGCTCCGGATGATGCCGCTTCTACCGATGGGCTGGGTGTTACCCTACGAGTAAAGTCAAATGCGTATTTAGAATCGGCACCAGATGTTCAAAAAGCTACGCGTTTAAGCCTTTTTAAAAAGAAATGTCAAGAGTACTACGGGGCTAATGACATTGCCTATACTGGCTTAGAATTGTCATGCCGCACCTACCTTTTAAAGCAGCGAGAAAGGTCGTCGCGGGCTAATTCCTCAGAAGCTGTTGATAAAAAAAAGCAGCTTGAGCGGGAAATCAAGGAATGGTTTGTCCACAAGTATTTGCTTGTAGCCGAGACGAACGCAACGGTAACTACAGACGCGATGCAAAGGATCGAAGGGGAGCGCAACGAGTTCGCTGCGATCCACCGTGAAGTAAAAGCTGCGGCAAGTTCAGAGGCTGAAAGGCGCTCTTTGGGCGACATGGACGAAGAGAATCCGTTAAATGAATTAGATGAATTTGATTTCGAAACGTAAATTTTAGATTTAAAAAAGGTGTCTATGGCAGCAACCTCAACTATTTTCAGCACCTATCTTAAGAGGAATCGTCTTGAGGGAAAGCCATTGTCGCAGATCGATTCTCAAGATGCGGCGATTTATGGGATTGTTCGCCCTAAAATCAACCCGCTCTGTTCAAAAGAAACTCTCCCAAGCGCAAGGGTCTATGACGCGGTGGCTGATGCTTCGCTTGCTTTAAGAACCCTTCCGGTAGGATTAAAAGGCATCATGGGGGTTGAAATGCCTCATAGCGGATCGCCGCTAACGGGTTTAACCTCATTGCTCTACTCTGTTATCGGATGGGCAAGAGCAAGAGACAGCTATAAGCAAGCCAAAGAATTTTCGAAGATGGGCGATGATTTCAATGCTCGCCTTGCCCGTGCTCAAGTGGTTGGAAGTGGCTCGATCGCCGCAGGCTCTGGATTTTTGGCAGTTGTCAGAATTATTCATATCATTGAGGAGTTCATACATTTCACAACTCCTTCGGTTTCTCTCCCCGCCGGGCTGATGACAGCCAAATTGGCTGCATCCATCCTCTCAACGGTTTTGTATTTGGTCTTTTATTGTATCTATGTCGTAGGGCAAGCGATCGTATTAAAAAATTTGTCCAATGGCGATGCGCTTAGAGATAAACTGCTGGGTAGTCCAGATCCCGTTAAAGCATTAGGAGAACACATTGATGTCGAAATGTTCAGATTAGGCAATTTTAGCGAAGAAGAATGTATAGAAATGGCCCTCCAAGAAGGGGAGCGGTGGTTGAAAAAGTTCGAAAAAGAGGTGAAAGATCCTTCCTGGGACCCTAACTCTGATAGCAGAAGAGAGCATGCTTATCATCTGATGTGCAACCATCCTGAGTATATGATGGCAGAGATGGGCGTGACGGAAGATTTTGCAAGAGCAGCGCCGGAAGAGAAAATACGCCGCTTTGGCCTCTATATCGGCCGCAAGAGGCTCGCTGCGAAGATTGAAAACGATCTGAAGGATGCGCTTGGTTCTGATGCTATAAAAGCATTCAATCAAAAACCTGCCGATTTCACAGAAGCACTCCGTTCGGCTAATTGGGGCAAATGGGGACCCCGTACGAAAGCAGTATTGAAAATAGTTTTAGCTGTCGCCAGTGCGGCAGCGATGATTGTTGGGACGATCGGGACGGGCGGACTTGCGGTTGCGATCCCGTTGGTCGTTTTGGGAGTGGTCGGACTTGTTTGGCTTGTGGCTGGTGGAGATGGAGCTGCCTTTATTGCGCAATTGAGATCAGGAGAGGTCAGCAAGCGGGACAAAATCTTAATTCTCTTGAGCACGGCGCTCAGTCTCATTGCTCTTGGAGCTTTGATTGCTTTAACGGTTCTTTCAGGTGGAGCGTTGATTTACATTGTAGGAGTCGTCTTTGCTCTGGGTTGGTTAATCATCAATGTGATTTCTGGTTCGATCTTGCTCCACTATCAAAATAATCCTTGGAGATATCAGAAAGAAGTTACCGTCGCGGCTTTCAGGAAGTTTTTGGAAAAACAACGCACTGGGAAAGAGATCAACGAAATCTACAATAAGATGTCTTTAGAAAATCGGACAGGAATCCGGCAAGAGCTAGAGCCATCGGGCACGCTGCAAAAAGCGGCTGAAAGCTGGGAGAAATTCCTGCAGGATCTCAGAGCAGAAAGTCTAGACATATTGAATGAGCGTTTAAAGAACGTCGGTTTAGAAAACGTCATTGCCATTTGAACTTTTCCTAGGGGACGTCTTCAAAATCAGGGTTCGTCGATTTCTGGGATTATTTTGGCCGATTTTCGATTCTTTTTGTAGGGTCAATATACGTGAGTTGATATTGACCCTACAAAAAGAATCGAAAATCGGCCAAAATAATCCCAGAAATCGACAGAACTTGATTTTGAAGACGTCCCCCCTTAACATGAAGAAGTGGAGAGAGAAATCGCCGACTTCTTGGCTTATCTAGGCTCTGAGAAAGGGCTTAGCCCTCATACGCTGGCAGCGTATGGGCGAGATCTTCTTTCGTATGCAAAATTCTCCGAAGGGAAAAAACCAGAAGAGATGAGCACAGAACAAATTATCGATTATTTCCAAATGCTCAAAAATAAAGGGGTTGCGTCCAGCACCCTTTGCAGGGCGCTTGTTGCAATCAAAGTCTTTTTCCGGTTTTTGAAGCGGGAAAAAAGTATCTCTCATAATCCGACTCTCTTTTTAGAAAGCCCCAAGATGTGGCAGCTGATTCCTGAGGTGCTCACCGTCGAAGAGGTAAGCCGGCTCTTAGTGATGCCCGATAGCCAAACGGCGATCGGGGTCCGTGATAAGGCGATCTTCATGGTGATGTATGCGTCGGGTCTCAGGGTTTCTGAGTTGTGTGGATTAAACCTGGGAGATGTCTCCGATGACCAGGTGAGGGTGAGAGGGAAAGGGAATAAAGAAAGGGTGATTCCCATTGCGCCTGCAGCCGTTGCGGCGGTTGATGAGTATTTAACGCGGTTTCGGACAGAGGGAGATGGGCCGCTTTTCCTCAGTAGCCATGGAAAAAGGATGGACCGTGTTGCGTTGTGGGAGCGGGTCAAGTTCTATGGAAAAAAGGCCGGTATTCAGAAGGTGATCTCACCGCACACATTGAGGCACTCATTTGCGACACATTTGCTCGAAAATGGAGCCGATCTACGTGTGATCCAGGAGATGCTGGGCCATTCGAATATTGCGACGACAGACCGATATACGCATGTCAGCAAAAAGCATCTGCATGAGGCTTTTGAAAAGTTTCATCCTAAACCTTAGAGACTGTCACCTCTGATAGACCTTATGACTTCTTCTTTTAACAGAACGGCGAGAGTGGATGGTTTTTTGATGTATACTGTGGGGCGGTGAATTTTTTCATTTTGACCTGCGTCAAAGCCCCGGGGTTTGTCTATCAAAAAGAGGGCAGTATTATTAATACGGCCTCCTTTTTGATAGACGAACCGCGGGAGCTTTCACGCAGGTCAAAATGAAAAAATTCACCGCCCCACAGTATAG
>DASUCX010000123.1:0-6679 GCA_036275855.1 Rhabdochlamydiaceae bacterium | reverse complement strand
ATGTTCTTGGCGGGCAGGATAATGGTTGAATGTTTCAATCAAAGTTTTTAATTGCACGCTAATATCGCTTTTTTTCCGGCTTAACAATTCGACGACGGTGACGTTGTCGATGAGTTGGTGCCAGACGTGAGAAAGATGCTGGACATATTCGGCATCTCGGCTGACATCTTTTCTGGTCAGTTCGACAAGGGCATTTTTTAGCGCTGAGAGTTCGAGCTCCAATTCCCCGGCTAAGGCACTTTTCCCTCCCTTGACTGGCCTGGAGGCAAGAAATTGGGCCATTTTACGGATGTAAGCACACAGAGCGGCCATCAACAGGACCTTAGGATTTTTTTTAACGATCTCCTCGATCCCCTCCTTATTGGCTTGAAGTTGCTCCGTCCGCTGGACTGCCAGCCACGCTTTAGGGGGATCAAAAGCAGGATCGACGGCCGGTTTCACATCGCTCATGCTTCTTTATATACAAAATCTAAGCATTTTATATTATCAAAAGATTCTTCTAAGAAAGGAAAATACAATTGACATTAGGTCATTCAGGCAAGTATCATTTTTCTTTCAACGTTCTGTACCGGACATTTTAGGACAGAGCTTTCACCAAGAGGTTTGATCAACGCGTGAAATGGTTGCAAATATTTAAGCCCGCCCCCGCCATCAGTGAGATTCAAGATCCAGATGTCGTTAATGCTAAGTATAAATACTGGCGCTGGCGGATCTTTATCGGGATGTATATCGGGTATGTCTTCTACTATCTTTCACGAAAAAGTTATACCTATATCATGCCGCTCCTGATCCAGGATTTGGGTATGACCAAGACCGATCTGGGAATCTTGGGAAGTTTGTTTGCGATCGTCTATGGATCAAGTAAATTTTTAAGCGGGGTGATCTCCGACCGGTCAAATCCCCGTGTTTTCATGTCTGTCGGGCTTATCCTCACAGGCGTGCTTAACGTCTTATTTGGGATCTCTTCCACGTTATGGGTCATGGCTGTGATCTGGGGCCTGAACGGTCTTTTCCAGGGCTGGGGCTGGCCTCCGGTCGCGAAGCTTTTAACCCATTGGTATTCTCAAAAAGAGCGTGGGACGTGGTGGGGAAGCTGGAACTCTTCCCATAATGTCGGCGGTGCCGTCGCTTTTTACATCGTCGTTGCCGTGGCGCAGCTGCTTGGGTGGCGCTATGGGATGTATGTTCCAGGAATTATTTGCATCGGGGTCGGAGTCTTTACCTTTTTCTGCCTCCATGATACGCCGGCCTCCTTGGGGCTTCCTCCCATTGAAAAATATAAAAATGACTACCCTCCTTCCAAACAGCATAAAGAAAATATTACCCTCAAAGAACTTCTTTTCAAATATGTGATCAACAATAGCTACCTGTGGATCTTAGGGATCGCCTATTTTTTCGTCTATGTCATCCGGGGAGCTTTCAATGAATGGTCTCCTCTCTTCTTGATCGAGACACGGGGGTATCCGTTATTCACTGCCAATGCGGCGATTATTTGGTTTGAGATCGGGGGGCTGGTTGGAAGCTTAGCTGCAGGCTGGGCCTCGGATAAGATCTTCAAGGGCCGCAGAGGGCCGATTAACACGCTGTTTGCTCTTGCTGTCATTGGAGCGATCGTTGCCTTGTGGCTGGCGCCTCCTGGCAATCTCTACCTCGACTATTTCCTCATCTTTATGATCGGGTTTTTGATATTTGGTCCTCAGATGCTGATTGGAGTCGCTGCTGCCGAGCTTTCCCACAAGAAAGCAGCAGGCGCTTCAACCGGCTTTATCGGATTCATCGCCTACTTGGGATTTGCCGCTGCAGGCTATCCACTCACCAAAATCATGGAATTTGCAGGGTGGAACGGTTTTTTCATTGCACTTGCTGTGTGTGGGGTCGTCAGCGTTCTGCTGCTAGCGCCGCTGTGGGCAATCAAGTCCAATCCCAAATTCATGGAAGAAGAAGAGCCTGCTTCGGAGGTTTAATTCGACAACACCCTCTTATTTCGGTTTTTCGCAGGGGCATTTTTTCTTCTTTTTGACTTCTTTTTCCTTCTTAATGCACTCCTTTTTAACCATGGGGAGTTCGGCTTCGATGTAAATTGGAGAGAAAAACACGGCCATGACAGCGCCTGTCAACATGACAAATCCCATATTTTTTAACATTAAGGTCTCCTTTCCCTCCTGTTAGCAAAAGAAGCCGACAAGCGCAACCTTTTTATTGACTTGCCGCTGAGCCGAAGATACACTCTGGGTTCATGTATATCCCCCTCCACGCCCATTCCCAGTTCTCTATTTTGAACTCAACGGCATCGATTGAAGATCTGGTTGAAAAAGCCAAAAACGGCAAGCTGCCTGCGCTGGCTCTGACCGACGAAGGGAATATGTACGGGGCAGTCGAATTTTATAAGGCGTGCAAGGAAGCGAAAATCAAGCCGATTATCGGCTGCGAGCTTCACCTGGCTCCTTATTCCCGTCTGGAGAAAAAAAGAACTCCCGGTACTCCCGCGGGATTTCCTCTGGTGCTGCTGGCGAAAAATAAACAAGGGTATCAAAATCTCTGCAAACTCAGCTCTGCGGCTCATATCGAAGGGTTTTACTATACCCCGCGGATTGATAGAGAACTACTGGCAAGGTACGCAGAAGGGCTGATCTGTCTTTCAGGATCTCTGCAGGGACTGATCCCTTATCTGATCATGCAGGGGAAAGAAAAAGAGCTTCATCAAGAAATCGAAAGGTTCAAGCAGATATTCAAAGACGATTTCTATTTTGAGCTGCAGCGGAATCAAATGTCGGAAGAAGAGATCGGCAATGATGGGATGGAAAAAGAGGGATGGCTGCTTCAAAATTATCGGGACTACACCCGGAATCAAGAAATTGTGATTCAAAGGCTCGCTGAGCTTGGCAAGCAGTATGGGATCCGGTGCGTTGCGACGAATCCGGTCCATTATCTCGAGAGAAGCGATTGGAAGGCCCATGAAATTTTGATGAACATTCAATCGGGAGAGCCGTGCGAGATCTGGGAAAGAGACTCTCAAGGCAATCCGAAAAATCGTGTCCTGAATCCAAAAAGGCAAGTCTATTTCACTCACGAGCTTTATCTAAAAACTCCTGAGCAGATGGCCCAGCTTTTTGCCGATTTTCCCGATGCGCTGGCTGCTACGGTCGCTATTAGCGAAAAAATCAACCTTGAGCTTGACTTAAAGACGAGATTCTATCCCGTTTTCATTCCTCCTGAGGGTTTTACGAAGGAAGATTATCTGCGGGCGCTCTGCAAAGAGGGCATTCCCCACCGGTATACTGCGGAAAGGCTTGCCAAAGTCCAAGAAAAATACCCAGATAAAGACCCTCTGCAGGTCGTCCAAGACCGTTTGGCCTACGAGCTTGATATTATTATCTCGAAGGGCATGGGCGATTATATCTTGATCGTGCATGACTTTATCTCCTGGGCTAAAAATCGAGGCATTCCTGTCGGCCCTGGTCGAGGATCGGGCGCTGGCTCAATTATCTTGTTCCTGATCGGCATCACCGATATCGAGCCACTCCGGTTTAACTTGTTCTTCGAGCGGTTTATCAATCCTGAAAGGATCTCGTACCCCGATGTTGACGTCGATATCTGCATGGACCGCCGCGGCGAGGTTATCGATTATACCGTCCAAAAATACGGCAAAGATAAAGTTGCCCAGATTATCACTTTTGGCACCATGAAAGCCAAGATGGCGATCAAAGATGTCGGCCGCGTCTTAAGTGTACCACTGCCGAAAGTCAATGCAATTGCCAAACTCGTGCCGGAAGACCTTGGAATTACCCTAGATAAAGCCTTGGAAGATCCCGATCTGAAAAAAGCCTACGATACCGATCCTGAAGTCAAAGAACTGATCGATATCGCCCGCCGCTTAGAAGGTTCCGTTCGCAATACCGGCATCCATGCTGCAGGGCTGATCATCTCTGGAGATCCGCTCACAGATCGGATCCCAGTCTGTATGGCAAAAGACAGCGAGATTTTGGTCACGCAGTTTTCCATGAAGCCCGTCGAAGCAGTCGGTATGCTCAAGATCGACTTCTTGGGGCTGAAAACACTGACCTCGATCCAAAAGACCGTCGATGCGATCCGTGCAAGTCATGGCAAAGCGATCGACTGGGTCAATCTCCCTCTTGAGGATAAGGCGGCATTTAGCCTCATGAACCAAGGCAAACTCAACGGCATCTTCCAGATGGAATCGACAGGAATGCAAGAACTTTCTAGGCAGCTTCACATCGATAAATTTGAAGAAGTCATCGCAGTCGTTGCGCTCTACCGTCCGGGCCCGATGGAAATGATCCCTTCCTTCATTGCCCGTAAACATGGCAAAGAGCCGATCGAGATCGACCATCCTCTCATGAAAGATGTTCTCTCAGAAACCTACGGAATCATGGTCTATCAAGAGCAGGTGATGCAGATCGCCAGTCTTTTGGCCAACTACACTCTCGGAGAAGGCGATGTGCTTCGACGAGCGATGGGTAAAAAAGACCGGGAAGAAATGGCTAAGCAACGAGAGAAATTCCGGGCAGGGGCGCTCCAGAAAGGGCTCGATGCCGATCTTTCTATGAAGATTTTCGATAAGATTGAGAAGTTTGCTTCCTACGGTTTTAACAAATCCCACGCCGCAGCTTATGGCTATCTCGCGTATGTGACAGCATACCTCAAATCAAACTATCCCGGCGCTTGGATGGCGGCTCTGATGACCTGCGATCGGGACGATGTCACAAAAGTTGCCAAGTTGATCGGAGAGAGCCAGGCAATGAATATCCCGATCCTACCTCCCGATGTGAATGAGTCGGGGCAAGAGTTTGTCGCCACCCCTAAAGGGATCCGTTTTGCCATGGGCGGCATCAAAGGCGTTGGAGAAGGCGTTGTCGAGACCGTCATCCAAGAAAGAACCGGCAAGGGTCCCTTTCGCTCTCTATTTGATTTTTGTTCTCGCATCGACACCAAAAAAATCGGCAAGAAAACCATTGAAAACCTTATTGAAGCCGGATGTTTTGATTTTACAGGAGTCAGCCGCCAGACGATGATTTTATCGCTGGAAGAGATGTATCAGACAGCGATGCAAAAACAAAAAGAAATCGCTAAAGGATTCATCGATCTTTTCGGAGAAACCGCCGATCCCGCTCCTGTAATTGTGGAGCAGACGGAGACGGCCCTTTCAAAGCAGCACTTGCTCAGGCGCGAAAAAGAGCTGCTGGGGTTCTATGTCACAGGACATCCTCTCGATGAATTTAAAACGGTGATTCAGCGGCTATCCTGCGTTCCATTTGCCCACGTGAGCGGGCTCGATCACGATGCCGTGCTTCGCACTGCATTCATTGTGGATGAGATCCAAGTCAAGACATCGGCTAAAACACAGAAAAAGTTTGCCATTTTAAAGATCAGCGACGGAACAGATCGATTGGAAGTGCCCGTCTGGTCGGAGCTTTTTGAAGAAAAAGGGCATCTTCTCAATGAGAATCAGCTGCTCTATGGAATCTTGCAAGTCGACAAGCGGGAAGCCGACCTCAAACTCCAATGCCGCTGGTTTGATGATCTAACCAAAGTAGATGAGCAAATGATGAGACTCTGCGAGACCGCCTATGATCAACTCAAAATGCAGCAAAAAAATATGGGTCGCCGAGATAAAAAACCTCCTGTGAGACAGGAGAAGCAGGAGAAAAAAGAAATGAAAGGAAAACTCTTCTTAAAGCTCAATGCTGATCAAGTCTGCCTTAGCCACGTGCTTCATTTGAAGAAACTCTTTCGGTCTTCTCCTGGATCGATGCCAATCGTCTTAGAATTTCTCTCTGCCCATCAAACCCTCGCGAATCTCGTCGTCGATGCTCGCTGGGGGATTTCCTTGGATCAAGCCTTAGAACAGGAGCTACGCAGGCTGCCTTTCTTGCTTCACCTGAACGTGGGATAGCAGCTTTTTAAATCATAGAGCTCATGGAGAATACAGAAGTGGCTTTGCAGCGAAATTAAAAAAGTCATTAAAGATTGTGCTTAATTTTTCTCGTCAATATGCTTATCTCCGAAATAAGGAATAAAATGACTACCCCAATAAAGTGTTCAACAGGGACAGCAGGGACTACCCCGCTAACTTCTCAGCAGGACATCAAGGAAAAATTAAAGCAAATGTTCGAAACTACAACCAAAGTTAGCAAAGTTTTTGACGTTGATGGAGCTAGAATCGGTATCACCTTTAATCCGAAAAAAGAAAAGATATCTTTTGGGGAAGACCTCCATTTATCCGCCCCAGTTATTGCAGTTTTCAATAAAAACACACCTGGTAAAGTCGTGCAGAAAATCAGAGAGGCAATTCTTGAAAAGTACACCAAAGTAGGTACGTATGAAAAAACGATTAGCGGTAAGTTGATTTTGCAATTTTTTAATTGGGAGAGCGCATCCCCATTTTCTGGGTAGCCGCGTAAATTAAAAAATCTTTTTAAAAAAAGTGTCTGTTGCACTGATACTCTTTTTACGATTTTTCGATGGCTTAAGCTGGAATAATTTTGATACCATCGTTTCTGAGCCGCCATATCAACATGGGATAAGGTCGCACTTAGGGGTCGTCAAACAATAACTTTTAGAGTTCTCGAGGGAAAAAACGATTCATCTTATTGACGATTTTCTCTCACAGGTATTGATGCAATACCTGTCTCGAGAAAATCCTCAAAATCTGAACCGT
>DASUCX010000122.1:0-7249 GCA_036275855.1 Rhabdochlamydiaceae bacterium | reverse complement strand
GATGTCGCCCAGCTCAAAAATAAACAAGTGATCCTGACGTCTTATGCCCAGCTTCGCATCGATCGGCTCCTTTGGGAATCTCTTGATTTTGAAGCGGTGATTTTAGACGAAGCGCAAGCGATCAAAAATCCCGATTCAATGACCGCGCAGATCTGCTGCCGGTTACGGAGCTCATTTAAACTTGCGATGACAGGGACTCCCATTGAAAACCGGTATGAAGATTTGTGGTCGTTATTCCGCTTTTTAATGCCTGAGCTTCTGGGAGAGAGAAAAGAGGCGCCTGTTTTTGAAAGGGTTAGAAAAAAGATCCGTCCTTTTACGCTGAGGAGGACTAAACAGGAAGTTGATCTTCAGCTCCCAGAAAAACAAGAGCAGATTGTCTGGGTGAACCGGGAAGAGGAGGAGCGGTCATTTTATGATCAATATCTCAAAGAAAAGAGATCAGTGTTGGTTCAGAAAGTCACAGAGCAGGGACTTTCTTCACAGAAAATGGAAATTTTAGAGCTGATTTTAAGACTTCGGCAGATCTGCTGCCATCCGCAGCTAGTTGGAGAATCAAGAGAGAGTGCAAAATTTCAGACGGTCTGCAACGACCTTGAAGAGGCCATTGCTGGAGGCCATAAGGTGCTCCTTTATAGTCAATTTACCTCCGTTTTAGCGTTATTTAAGCAATGGATGATCGAAAAGGGAAATCGGTTTGCTTATCTCGACGGGCAGACAAAAAATCGAGAAGAAGCAGTCAGCTCTTTTCAAAATGATCCCCATGTCCAGGTCTTTTTGATAAGCTTGAAAGCCGGAGGGGTCGGATTAAATCTTCAGGCGGCCGATTATGTTTTCCTCTATGATCCGTGGTGGAACGAGGCAGTGGAGAGACAAGCCATTGACCGGGCTCATAGAGTAGGTCAGAAAAAGACGGTGATTGCTCGAAAATACGTGGTCACAGAGAGTATCGAAGAAAAAGTCTTGAAATTACAGGGGCAAAAAACAGCGCTTTCTCAGCAGCTGCTTGGATTTGAGGGAGAGATCCAGCCGATCAGCTTAGAAGAGCTGTATGCACTTATTAACTAAGACGGCTGCCGTCTAAGCTCTTTCTTCTTTCTGGTTCTCTTCTTCTATGAGTTCTTGAGCTGCAGCCTTTAAGGTAATCAAGCCTTGTTCAAAGCCGATTTGTTTTAAAAGCTGATCTAAGTAATTAAGCTCTGTGAGTAATTGATCGTTAATGGTTTCCAGTTCTGAAATCCGCTTTAACATTTTTTCTTTTTCCATTATTGCCTCCTTGCTATATATATTTTGATATATGCAAGAATCATGCCAAGAAAAGTGGAGGAAGCGATGAAACGTCTATTTACTCTGTTAGGGTTAGCATTATTAGTGGGTTGCCAAAACACAGGGAGCAGCGATTGTCCCAGAAAAGACAAAAGCTGCGGCAAAAATCTCACGCAGATGGAGACGACTGCGGTGGTTCAAAATGAAGCCGAGGCTCAGAGCGTAACTCCTTCAAAATGAAGGAGCTTGCTTTTAAGGGATGGGTCGGGGGTATACCGGCCTATCTCGCCATCTGAGCGGATCACCCGATGACATGGGATCAAGAGGGGGAAGAGATTTCCTCGGCAGATATTGCCGACAGCTCTCGCAGCCCGAGGGTTGCCGACACTTTTTGCCACTTCTTGATAAGAACAGACCGATCCCCATGGGATCGTTTGGAGATAACGTAGAACATCGCCTTGAAAACTCGACTTTCCTAAGGGGAGGGAAAAGGGGAGGTTTTTCCCTTGGGAGTAGGCCATTAGCCATGCTTTAAAGGGGGCAATTTGATCTCCAGAGGGTTCAATAGGGCAATCGAGAGAGAAATCAGGGGATGAAAAAAGGCTGATTCTCTCTAAAGAATCACCCTTGAAGTGAATCTGGACCCGAATGCCAGGTCTTAAGGCTATGATTTCCATGCGACGGCCGGACTGATCCGGTTGATCATCTCATCGAGTTGATTGAGTTCTTTCCATTTAGCTTCTGAGACAAGATTGCCATCGTAGTAGTACTCAACTTGGGCAATTCCATCGACGTAGTATTTAGAGGGGCCGTGTTTTTTGTTGTTTTCCCAGACGATTTCTTGGGAAACGACATTGCCGTCGATATAGTGGACTTCCAGGCCGTTTTTGAGGCCGTCTAAATAATGGACGTCAACATAGCGGGCGCCATTTTTGTAGAAGGCTGTTTTGCCATGGAGTTTGCCATTGATGTACTCTCTGACAGCGAGAGGCTCTCCGGACTGGGTGAAGCTCTTTTTTTCACCATGGAGGACGCCACGGACATAGTAAGCGATGCTTTCAGGAGATCCGTTCGGATAGAAGGTCTCTCGTTTGGTGACATACCCCTCGTCGATTTCATCTTTGGAGAGCAAGATGCCCTCAATAGTGCGAGCGATACGAGTTCCTTTCCCTTTTTGAACCTGGGCTTCGATTTCATTTTGGAGATTGAAATAGCGCGCTTCGACGAGTTCTTTG
This sequence comes from Rhabdochlamydiaceae bacterium, assembly GCA_036275855.1. Lineage (GTDB taxonomy): Bacteria > Chlamydiota > Chlamydiia > Chlamydiales > Rhabdochlamydiaceae > PALSA-1444. The sequence continues at coordinate 4,748 of DASUCX010000122.1, read as the reverse complement.
CCTGCAAACTCTTCGATGGAGAGCGGTGTTCCGTTACTATACCATTTTGTAGAAGAAGAACGAGTGGGGGAGAGAATGACCTCTTCACGCAGCGGCATTCCAGTTACGTCATAGATATTCACTTTGACGAGGGTGCCTTGATTGTATAAATAATCGATCTCGATAGTCTGGCTATGTGGGAAGGTATGCCGGCTTAGCCCATGCAGCACGCCGTTTTCATAAGTCGAGGTGATCGTCACGCCATTTTTCAAAGCCGTGACAACTTGACCAGGATATTTTTTTTCTTCGAATTCATTTTTTGAAACGGCGTATCCATATTTATGGATATAACGCGTCGACACGACGTTGCACTCTTGCTTGTTATTGCAGCATCCAGCAAGAAAAAGACCGAAGAAGCCCAGTAAGTAGAGAGAGCGGCTCATGAGAAACCTTCCTTTAGAGAGTATACCTCTAGGGCCTCATAATAAGCAATCGCGCAACTTTTCCGCTACAGAATGTGTGAGTTTTTGATGTTCTTGCTCGACAACTTCGAAAGCCATGGTTTTAGAAGGATCCCGATAACTGAATCGAAATGTCACATTTTTCCTGTCTTTCCCCAGTTGATCGCTGGTGTAAAGATCCAAAAGATAAAATTGTTCTAAAAAAGGTGACTTTGTTTTTTCAATCGCTTGCATGAGGGTTGTGATCGGAACGTTTTCTTTCACAGTGACAGTCCAATCGCGCTCGGATGAGGGGAAAGCCGAGAGTTCAGAAAAATTTTTGCCTTTTTTCTTGAGCGGCAGAATATCGCTCAGGTTCAGTTCGGCAAAATAGACTTTTTGATGGATGTCGAGTTTTAAGAGCAGCTGTGGATGAACTTCTCCCATGACACCCATCGTCACATCGCCGCTTTTTATCTTGGCTTGCCGCCACGGATGGAGGGTATGGAGATGGGCAGGTTCAAAACTATAACGTGCGATGCGCAGAGCGTCGCAAAGATTTTCAACCATCCCTTTCAAATCAAAGAAGTCAAACTCTTGAGGCTTCCGGTCAAAATGGTGTTGTCGGCTTTTCCCGGTCAGCAAAATTCCGGCGCAGGAAGCTTCAAGAAGCTCATTTTTTTCACGGAAATGGATTCTTCCGACTTCAAAGGCGTTGAGAGTTTCGACCTGGTGGTTGATATTGTGTTTCACCACCTGGAGCAGGCCGCCAAGGTGCGAAGTGCGCAGCACTGATTGATCGATCGATCGGGGATGGAGCACGTGAACGGTGCTATTTTCAGGGATCCCTTTTTCCATCGTCAGCTCAGACATCGCCGGACTGATCAAATCGCACGTGACGCATTCTTGGAGGCCTTGTTCGAGAAGCAGCTCGCGCATCTCTTTTTCTAAACGATAGAGGGGGGTATCAGCTAGAACCGATCCTGTATAGACGGGAGGTTTACGTGGGATATTGTTATACCCGTAAAGCCGCGCTGCTTCTTCAATTAGATCGATTTCTGTTTGAAGATCATTTCGGTAGGTGGGAACAACGACTTCTAAAATATCATGCGGTGCGGTTTTGACCTGCATTTCAAGCCGTTCGAAGAGAGCGGAGGCTTCATTTAAACTTAAGGGAAGGCCAAGGATATGATGGAGACGCGACAATCTGCAGGGGATCGTGCGGCGCTGAAATGCATGAGCCTTAACATCAACGAGCGGATGGATTTCTCCTCCGCAAATCTCTTGGATCAGCTGTGCGGTCCGGTCTAAAGCATGCACGGTGTTTGCACCGTCAATGCCGCGATCAAAGCGGTAAGAGGCATCGGTTCTTAAATCAAGCAACCGGCTTGATCTCCGGATCGACCCTGCATCAAAGACGGCCGATTCGATCAAGATGTTTTTGGTTTTTTCAGTTGCCGCAGAAGAAAGTCCCCCCATAATGCCAGCGATGGCGAGATTTTTTTCTGCATCTTGGATGAGCAGAGTTTGAGGAGGAATCTCCCGTTTTCTTTCATCAAGCGTTTCTAACGAGGTGGGAGATTGCGTAGCAGAGACAACGATTTTTTCTTTCACATGGTCGAGATCGAAAATATGAAGTGGCTGTCCGAGTTCCCACATCACGTAGTTACCGATATCAACGACATTGTTAATCGATCTTAGACCGCAGGCGATCAGCCGGTTCTGGAGCCAAGCCGGAGAGGGTCCGACGGTGATCTTTGTCATAATCCTGCAGGCATAACGGGGACAAAGTTTAGCATCGACGACATCAACGGCGATTTTTTGATGGCCGGTTTCTTTGAATTGAGTGGCAGGTCTTTTAGCGACCGTTTTATAGGCGGCAGCAAGTTCGCGTGCAACGCCCAAAACGCTTAAGCCGTGTCCAAGATTGGGTGTCAGTGAAATATCGAAGATCGGATCGGTGACATAGGTAGCATAGTCGGCGCCAAGGACAAAGTCGGCAGGAAGTTCAATAATGCCGTGGGCCTCTTCTGAAAGGTTTAAATCTTTGCCAGAACAGAGCATGCCGGCCGATTCGACATCACGCAGCTTGCTTTTTTTGATCTTCCATTTTTTTCCTTCAGCATCGGTGAGCTCGGCACCAATGCGGGCAAGCGGGGTCAAAATCCCGGCGCGGCAATTTTCTGCTCCGCAGACAATTTGGAATTCTTCTTTTCCATCCGTTACGAGGGCAACGCGGAGGCGGTCGGCATTCGGATGTTGCTTGGCTTCGATGACTTTTGCAACGACAACACCTGTAAAAGTGGTGGTCAGGCCGGTGATTTTTTCAACTTCAATACCCAGAGAAGTTAATGTATCAGAAATCTCTTGGGTCGTCGCATTCAGCGGCAAAAATTCTTTCAACCATGAGAGTGGGACTTTCATTTTAACGTTCCTACAGATAAATTGTATATGTTACAAGGATACCATATTTGAATACTCCTCTGCAAGAACAGTGGGCAAAAAAGGGACGTTTTTTGACCCAAGCGCTCATTTTTAGCGGTGCATTGAACATCGGCCTTCTCACCTCTTTTTTTTACTTGATTGCGCGTGAAAAAAAAGAGTCTGTGGCCTTTGAACTGCAGCCGGTTTCCCTGGCCTCCCTAGCCTCTCAGGCCCAAAAACAACTGACGAATGCCGAAACGATTGCCCATTTTGCCACTATGTCTTATGCCGAGCTGGTCGATCTGCTGGATAATCAAGAGTCGATTGAAGCGGGGTACAAAAAAAGAGATTTGGCTCTCGCGAGCTTAGCGGCTTTCCATTTTATCGACATCGAAAAAGTGCTGCATGGATCTTCTTTGCAAAAAAGAATTTTATCGTATCAACGGAAAGACGGTCCGGAGCAAGTTGATATCACGGTCTACCCGGGGCTCACAGAGGACCAATTCCAGGGGATTGTTCACTTTATCAAGACTGAAAAATTTCCTTTGACGGCCAAGGGGCTTTTTTTTGAACTCAAACAATCCCAAATGCCGCGGGAGCCATCCCTTTTAGAAGCGTTTTATCTGACGCCGGAGTTTACGACCCTCATGACTTTATTTAACCGTGCAGGTGTTCCACTCCCTGCGGAATATGTTGTCGAAGTGATTGCCCAAGGCGACTGGTCCATCCTTGAACAATTCACTCAAGAGCAAAAACTGACCCAGGACCTTTCTCCACTGCGTTTAAAAAATCTACTTTCTACGTATGTCCGCTGCCGGTCTGTGCTAGCTGCCAAGATTCTCTTGGAGTGGGACAGAGATTTTGTTCTCAAAAAACTCGAAGATCCCGATTTAATGGCCTTATTGGACCTTTTTCCAACCAAAACAGCCGTTTTAGAGATGTTTTTAAAAGAGATCATCACCAGCCCTCGATCGGATGCCGTTTGGAAAAAAGCGGCAGAAAAGCTCTATACGTTTGCCGAAATTCCGTGTCCCGATCCGTACGATCATCGGGTGACATTGCAGGCATTTGCAAAGGAGCGTATCGCGCCACTCTTGTCACAGGTCTCGTCGCCGGTATCACAGCCTGCTGCGCCAACTGCAGTACAGGAGCAAGTCGCAGTAGCTTCTTCTGTGAAAGGAAAGCGGCATACCGTCCAGTCAGGAGAAAATCTTTGGAAAATTGCCCGCAAATATAAAGTGTCGATTGAGGCGCTGAAAAAAGCCAACCGTCTTGAGACAGACAAGCTGCGCCCCGGCAAAGAACTCGTTATTCCTTAAGCTCTGTCTACAAACTAAGCGTCTGTCCCTTTTGATCTCCTGCGCTCAGCCGTAGCACAATGTGTAGATTTTTGGTGATGTCTGCAGTGAATGGTTTGGGGGTGTTTTCTATGGTGAAAAACTCGAAACCACGTTTCATATATTTCTGAATACGTGTTTCGCTTTTCATACAATGTAAATTTCTAGGAATTTGTTTTTGCAAAATATTGTCCCACATTTTAACAGGTAAGAAGAACTTATATGTCCTTTTATCGTTTTTATCAAAATAGACTTCATATAGAACGTGAGCTGGATAATCCAAGATTTTGTCTAAAAAATTTGTAAATGAAAGATCCTTAAATTTTCTGAAAAAAACCAACTGTATTTTTTTATCAAACTCATTATGTTGAAAAGTTAAAACTTGATAAATAGCATCGTGAAAGTGTTCTTCCCTGTCTGGATTCTGGGGATCTACGCCTTTGGTCCAGCTTTTGACAAGATGAGTGAATCCAACTTTCTTCGCATATTCACGCGTGTCCATTGCCGTCTGGACCATGATATCAACATCATCATTTTCCCACGTTGGATCACAAGTGGCAAGTTTCAG
>DASUCX010000121.1:0-2639 GCA_036275855.1 Rhabdochlamydiaceae bacterium | reverse complement strand
CGGGGTTTGTCTATCAAAAAGAGGGCAGTATTATTAATACGGCCTCCTTTTTGATAGACGAACCGCGGGAGCTTTCACGCAGGTCAAAATGAAAAAATTCACCGCCCCACAGTATAGTTGCCGCTTTCTGAAGGTTGACGTTGCTTACCTTATAACCAAAGGTAAGGGACGGAAGTGATCGGGGAGGACTGAAAATCCTTGTGTCGCTGATTCGATTCCAGTTCTGACCAAATTTTTTTTCAATTCAATTTTTAATTGTTAAGGCCTTTCTCTAATTTTAGCCTTTCTTTGACGACTGATTCTTAATCTAATAGGTCTTTTGACTCTGATTTTCCCCCTTTTCATTTTTCTGGAAACGCGTTGCACAGATGTAACACGTATTTCAATGTTGCATCCAAGTAAGGAAAGATATTGAACAAGAGTATCATTGCTGAAATCATTAATTTTCCCTGTCATTAAAGCAGAGACTTTAGGGGCACTGATTCCTAGTATTTTAGCGATTTCTTTTTGAGTTAATTCGCTGTTTCGAATGATTCTGACAACTTCAGACATTAGGTCGGAGCGGGTTTTGAGTTCTTCTGCATTCTTTAACCCAAGGTCTGCGAAAATATTATCAGTAGTTATGAATGGTTTTGCTTTCATTTTTCCCTCGTTGTTTCATGGTATTCTATTCTGGCTTGTTTAAGTCTTTGGAGCACTAATTCGATTTCTTTTCTCGGTGTTGCTATGCCAGATTTGCTCTTCTTTTGGAACACGTGTAACACTGCGATAGCATCTCTAAATTCGATAGTGTAAACAGCCCTAAAAGTTCCTTGCCGTTCATCCACGATAATTTCTGAAATTCCCGGCTCTCCAAGGTATTTAAGTGGTTTAGTATTTCCTGGGTCTCTGCCTTTTTGGATTTCTCTTTAGAGAGTGCCCAACTTCTCTTTGAACCTCTTCGGGCATGTTTTTCAAGTCTTTTAGCGAAGAACTAATCCAGAACACGGGTTTCATTGGTCTGCTATCGTACATAGCTTTAGATGTTATCAATATTGGTAATTTTGCTGAAAGCTTTAATTTATAAAATGATTCACTTTAGCTCTCAGCTGCCTCGAACACTGTTGCAGCAATCTGTAAATCCTGAATAGCAACTCCCGTTAGATCGGCTACAGTGATTTCGGATTCAGAAACTCTTCTCAACCTGTTGTCTATAATTGCATTCCCGAGTTCGATCAATTGTCCCTCTCGGATCAACCCTGCTTTCAAAGCATGGGAAACATCGCTAAAAAGTGCACACTGACTTCGGCTATCGACGACTATTTTGCTTGCTTTCGCAAAGATTTGTGGATCGATTTCTTGTTTGCCCACATCATCAGCGCCCATAGCGGTAATATGTGTCCCGGGACGGATTTGATTGGCCCAAAGAAGAGGGCGAGAAGATGGTGTCGTTGTCACGATCAAATTGCATTCGGCAGTGAGTTGATCAATGCTGGTGGCTATGCCACAGCTCCACTCATGCAAATCAGGATGAGATGTCAGCTTTTCTGCTTTGGACCTATCACGGCCCCAGATCAAAGCTTTCCGGCATTTTATTGCAAATGAGAGAAGTTTTAGCTGATAAAACGCCTGAGCTCCTGTCCCAATGATTCCAATGCAGGAGACCTTTTTAGGGGCTAAATATTTTGCTGCAATACAGCCAGCTGCAGCGGTACGCATATCTGTCAAATACCCTTCGTCTTGAAGCAAGCAAAGGGGAGTCCCCGTTTCTTTGTCGAAGAGAAGCATGAGACCGTTTCCTGAAGGAAGGCCCTGTTTAGGATTGTCATAAAATCCTGAGGCTATTTTTACAACGTAGTATTTGCCCTTTTTCGCATAGCCGTATTTGATATGGCAGTCGCCTGGAGGATGCTCGAAGTGTAGGGAAGCAACAGGAGGAATCACGGTTTCTCCCTGGCTATAAGCAATGAATCCTTGTTCAATAGCTTCTAACATGTCAGGGATGGAAAGAAGTTTTACAATTTGCTCTTTGGAAAGAATTTTCATGGTTCACTCTCTACGAGTTCTCGGATGGTTGAGTAGCTGACATTTCGCCCTGAGAGTACAATCACAGTAGGGCCAGTAGGATGCACATGTCCGTATAGACAACTCGCTAATGCGACAGCTGCCGAGGGTTCGATGAGATATTGATGATGCTCTAGAAGCCAGCAGACAGCTCTCCTTAATTCTTTTTCAGAAATCAAAACGACTTTATCGATACGAGATTTTAAAATTTCAAAGCATTTTTCGCCTAAGCCCCCTTCAATGCCTCCTGCTAAGGTGTTAATAGAGGGCATGTATGTCATCGCTTTGTTTTTCTCAAAAGAAAGCTTGAGGGATGGACATTCAGCAAGTTGACAGACGAGAATCTGTGCTTGTGGATTCTGGTGTTTTGCATACCAGGAAAAACCTGCTGATAATCCTCCTCCTCCGATCGGCAAAACAAAATGAGTCGCATCGGGCACTTCTGCGATCACTTCGGCTGCCAGCGAGCCTCCATTAGCTGCCATGATTTTTTCATCGTCAAATGCGGAGATCAGAGGAATTTGGAGCTTTTTGGCTTCTTGCTGTGCCCAGGCGAGAGTATCATCATAGCCTACAAAGTTTGATTTTTTCAAATG
>DASUCX010000120.1:0-7129 GCA_036275855.1 Rhabdochlamydiaceae bacterium | reverse complement strand
CAAAGGAGATGAAAATTTGCCAAAAATTCTCAAAAAAGCGACGAAACCTAAATCCGTTAACAGTCTCTAAAAGCAGAAAAATCCAATCTGCTCAGGTTCTTGAGCGGCTGGGGTGTCGCCAAGTGGTAAGGCAGCGGTTTTTGGTATCGCCATTCGAGGGTTCGAATCCTTCCACCCCAATGTATTAGAGACTCTTCCAGATGAAGAGGTAGGCATTCGGAAAGAATGTTCATGGAAAGGGTGTTTTCGTTTTGCAAACGATCGCACGGCATCCCAACCCCTATCTCATGGAAGGGCTCATGATGAATGCAAAACGTGTCGAAGAAAGTGCGATTGAGAAAATGTTTGTGACGAAGACCATTCCTCTTCTGCAAGATTAGGGTTGTGTCCGTTGCGATATTGTTTGCCCAAGTTTCTGTGCTGGGGCAAAATCAATCTTGTCTTTTTTGAGTAGGTCTTTGCTGATCTATTTCACCTCAAGCCGTTTTGCTGGAAGAAATTATAACAGGAGAATTTTATGAAATTGACTGCAACTGTGCGCGGTTCGACAAAGAAAAGCGACACGAAGCAGATCCGACGCGAAGGGAAAGTTCCTGCCATTCTTTACTCGGCCGGCAACACCAATCAGCAACTTGTTTTGGATGCTGCGGAGTTTAATGCAATCTTAAGGCAAATGAAGCCGGGGCAGCTCGGAACAACGATTTTCCAGCTCACTTTAGAGGGAAAAACTAGACGGGCCATTATTAAAGACATTCAATATCAATTGACGACCTACATGGTCTCTCACATTGACTTTGAAGAACTCTTCGACGATGTCCCCGTGAATGTGAAAGTGCCGATTAACTGCGTGAACGTCGCTGAATGCGCTGGAGTTAAATTGGGAGGCTTTCTCAGACAGGTCAACCGCCATGTGAGAGTGGAGTGTTTGCCTAAACATATTCCGGCTGAGTTTCAGGTGGATGTCCGTGATTTAGGGATCAAACAAGCGAAAACGTTATCGGACATTAAAATTCCTCAAGGAGTGAAACCGCTTGCTAAAATGGATGAAGTCGTTGTTGTCGTCTCCAAGCGAGCAGCGTCGTAAAGATTTTTTAATTATTGGACTGGGTAATCCGGGATCCGGATACGAGAAAACGAGACATAATGTCGGTTTTCGGGTCGTAAAGTGGTTTGCTAAGAGACATGGGGTCGAGCTTCGAAAAGCTGGCCGGATCTCAGCTGAAATCGGCCACGGGACCATAGAAGGAGTTTCGGTAGGCCTTGTCCTTCCGCTGACCTATATGAACAGCAGCGGAGAAGCAGTGAAAGAATGCGTTAAAGCATTCAAAGTGCCTCTCAAGCAGGTGATGATTGTCGTCGATGATGTCGCATTTCCTGCCGGTGATCTCCGCCTCAGAGAAGGTGGAAGCAGCGGGGGCCATAACGGTTTAAAAAGCATTGAGGCCCATCTTGGCACCTCTGACTATCCAAGACTTCGTCTGGGAGTCGGAGGTCCTGTTAGCGCAGCAGGGTCTCGGGACCTAGCCGATTACGTGCTAGGAAAATTTGAGAAAGCTGAAGAAGAGCTGCTGCCGCAGGTCTTCGATAAAGCTGCCGATGTTTTGGATTGCTGGATCCGGGAAGGAATCCAGTCAGCAATGACCAAAGCAAATACGAAAGGGGCGAATACAAAAGGAGTTATTTGAATGACTAAAAAACAACACAAGCATCTCTATGAAGGGATGTATATCTTCAATACCGGCATCAGCGATGACGCAAGACAAAAGCTTTTAGACAAAGTGACGGGCAGCATCGCCGAGAAAGGTGGAGAAGTTGTTAAAATTTTTGATCAAGGCCGCAAAAAGCTTGCCTACCCGATCAATAAAAAACGAGAAGGACATTATTTTGTCCTTTATTTTTCTGTCCCCACAGAAAATATGGATAAACTTTGGAGGGAGTACCGTTTGAACGAAGATATTCTTCGCTTCATGACCTTGCAAGTAGAGCAAGTTCCCGAAAAAATTGAATTTCAACCCCTACCCGAGTAAGAGGAGTTATGGACGCACCTTTTGGTTTTGGACCTAAAAAGAAGAGAAGCTGCCCATTTAAGGCTGCAGGCATCAAGCATATCGACTATAAAGACTTGGATACCCTGTACCGGTTTATTACCGAGCGTGGAAAGATCCTTCCTCGCCGCATCACGGGCGTTTCTGCAACGAACCAGCGTAAATTGGTCAACGCGATCAAACGCGCGCGCTACATGGCCTTAGTGCCGTTTGTATCAGAGATTTAAGGAGAAGATCATGAAACAACAATATTTACTCATTGACGATGTTGAAGATGTCGGCCGCAGCGGCGAGCTGATCTCTGTAAAGCCCGGCTTTGCCCGGAACTATCTTCTTCCTCAACAAAAAGCAGTCCCCGCCTCGGCCCATACCCTCCGTATGCAAGCCAAGCTTGTGGAAGAGCGTGCTAAAAAAGCTGCCATTGAAAAGAAAGAAGCCGAAGCACAAGCGGTGAAGCTGGGTGGTCTTGTCCTCAAAATCACCGTCAAGGTCGATCCCGAAGGACACATGTACGGTTCTGTCGGAGCCTCCGACATCATCGAGCTTTTCGCTAAAGAAGGCGCCACCGTTGGCAAGCGGAATATCGGCCTCAACAAGCCGATCAAAGCGACAGGTGTCCATCCTATGACCCTCAAGCTCAAAGAAGGTGTGACCTGCGCTTATTCTCTCGAGATCATCGGAGAACAAGCCCAAGAGCACCGCGGATAATTCTTGACCCTCGTTGTCTACTGGCGGCGGGGGGATTTTTATAATAATCATATATATACCCTCAGAAAAACATACCTTCTCCTTTTCCGCAACATCGAAGGTAATTTTCTAGCACTTTAAACATTCGTTGTTTAGAATTCCTTCATCCTACATGAAGGTTAATCTTATGACAGTGTATTTTCCCAAAAATGAATTAAGAGCCTTAGGCTTTATCCAGATACCTAAAAATTGCATTCCGGAAATCGACAATGTTCTTAGGGTAAAGATCATCATTGAAGACTCTCAGGCCCGTCGCATTGCAACCCGTTATATCGCCCAATTTAAGTATCATGGTGACGTCTTTGCCTATCTTCCGCAAGATCAAGAGGTCTTTGTCAATCTAAAAGTGATTCGGCTAGGATGGGATTCAAAATCGATTACTAAAGAAGTTGTAAAACGGGTCTCGTTTATTGTCAGTTACAAGATCGGAGCTTATGATCTACGTGGAGAAGAGCGCGCGAGTTCTACATCCGCCAAACAGGATACGATCACAGCTTACGAATTAACGGAAGTTGACTTCAATTTTCCTGTATGGAATCGATCCAGTTCGGAGCCCAAGATTTTCGAGCCGATGCATGTGGTTTGTCAAGAGGGCATACAAGGTAGTGAGGCGAAATCCGTTTCCGATACTTACAAGAAATGTATTGAACAGGAAAAAATGCAATTACCGTGAAATCCGATGGCCAATTTTACAAACTAGTTCAAATTAGCATAGTATCGAAGTTAGATCCTGAGATGGGTAAAGTGCGAACTTTGTTTTATGGTATAAATTGTTTGGATCCTCAAACCGCCGAAACAACGCTTGATTTGCGATGGTTATTTAAAGACTGGAAAGCTGTTCTTAATCAAGAATCAGGATCAAAGCAAATAATTAAGTGTCAATTATCGGAGGAAACCGTCGCCAGCAACTTTTGTGTTGAAAGGATCAGCTATGCTAGTTATGACTCGCATTTATAGCCAAAAACGATTGGTTTTTGGTATCTTAGTGCGTCTATGGCAGAAAAAAGGGTTGTCATTACAGGAGCTGCGGGTCTTATCGGGTCGGGAGTTGTCCGGCACCTGAATGATCTCGGCTATGAGGATCTCATTCTTGTCGATGAGCTTGACCATCCCGATAAGGTAAAAAACCTTCAAGGGAAAAAATATCAAAATCTCTTGCCAATTTCCGGATTGTTCCAGTGGCTGCAAGGACGCGAATCGGAAATCGAGGCATTTATTCATTTGGGGGCCTGTTCCGATACGTTGGAGCAGAATGAAAACTATCTTCTCGATAACAACACTCGCTATACGCAAAGACTTGCGGAATATGCGTTAAAAAACGGCCAGCGGTTTATCTATGCCTCGTCTGCAGCGACGTATGGCGATGGGTCAAAAGGGTTCTCAGATGCGCATGACCTCTTAGATTTTTTACTGCCTCTCAATCTGTATGGTAAGTCGAAACATCTCTTTGACCTGTGGGCTAAAAAAGAAGGAGTTCTTGATCAGATTGTAGGGCTGAAATATTTTAATGTCTTCGGCCCAAATGAGAATCACAAAGGCCATATGGCTTCGATGGTTTATAAAATGATCCCTGTCGTTGAGCAAGAAGGCGTTATTCGGCTTTTCAAATCATCCGAACCGGAAAAATATGCCGATGGGGGCCAATGCCGCGATTTCATCTACGTCAAAGACGCTGTGAAAATGACCTGCGGCTTTTTAAATGACGAACGTGGTGGGATTTTTAATATCGGAAGAGGAGAACCGACCACGTGGAATCAATTGGCAGGCGCGGTCTTTAAAGCGTTAAATATGCCCCTCAACATCGAATACATCGATATGCCTGAAGAACTCACTCGGCAGTATCAAAACTACACCTGCGCTGAAATGAATAAATATAGCCAAGACAAAGAACTCAAATTAAGCTACGATATAGATGAAGCAGTGAAAGATTATGTTCAAAATTATATCGTGTTAGATCGTCGATGGTAAAAAAACTCAGCGGAATTTTCAGCCGTTTAAATCCTGTCAAAGTTCTTGTGATCGGCGATTTCATGTACGATACGTATACTACAGGTAAAGTCAGGCGTATTTCTCCTGAAGCTCCTGTCTCTGTTTTACATGTCCTGCGCGAAGAAAGTCTTCCTGGAGGAGCCGGCAACGTTGTCCTAAATTTGATTTCTTTAGGAGCGACCGTTGTCGCCGTCGGCAGAGTTGGTCATGATACAGCGGGAAAAAATATCGTCCAGGCCCTCAGCAACGAAGGCGTTAACACCGATGGGCTAATTTTCCAAAACAACTTCCAAACCCCTGTGAAGAATCGGCTCATTGCCGATGCCCAGCAAGTTTTGAGAGTCGATTTTGAGACCATCACGCCGATCCCTGAGCAAGTCGAACAAAACGTGATCGAGAAGCTTCCTCATCTTCTCAATGAGGTCGATATCATTTCAATTTCCGATTACGGCAAAGGCTTCCTTTCCCGCTCTCTTCTGATGGGCGTGATCGAAATGGCCAAAGCGAAAAATATTCCCATTATTGTCGATCCGAAAGGCGATGATTTTACAAAATACCAAGGCGCGACTGTTCTTAAACCTAATCTCCAAGAAGCCTACGATGCAGCCAAGCTCACCCGAGAAGCGTCTCTTGAGCATGTCGCTGAGATCCTTTTCAAGAAAGTCACTGTCGATATGCTCATGATCACCCGGTCCGAAGCGGGGATCTCGGTTTTTACCCGCGATGGCAAACGGCTCGATTTCTCTGTCCGATCGAAAGAAGTTAAAGATGTCACCGGAGCTGGTGATACCGTACTGGCGATGGTCACTGTTGCGCTGGGCAACCAACTCGATATCAAATATGGCGCTCAACTTGCCAACATCGCTGCTGGCATTGCTATCGAAAGACTTGGCTGCGCCCGCATCAATCTTTCCGATCTGGCTGTCCGTCTGCTTGAATACGATGTCGATAACAAAGTATTCGATGAAGAACACCTGTTTGCCCTTCAAGAAGTCCTGAAAAATAAGCGGTATTTCGTTCTTGGCCTTTACAGTTCTCAAGGCATGACAACAGCGCTCTTCCGCACGCTGCGAAAACTTTCTCTTACTGATTCCGACGCTAAGCTCATTGTGTATATCCGGGATGAAAATCCTGATGAAGAGATTGTCTCATTGCTAATATCGTTAGCCGAGGTCGATTTCGTCGTCCTCAAATGCGAAAGCTTAAAAAACCTTTGCGAGATCATCCATCCCCACGAGGTTTTTCTCATGGAGAATGATCAACTTTTGACCCTGGATCATTTCAAATCTCTCTTTTCCGTAGAGTTATAGGTTCTCGAGCCGTTGAATGCGGAGCTTTAGTGGAGGGTGTGTCATGAATAGAGCAAAAAGACCGCCCCGTTCTTGGTGAGAAATCTTCATCGTTTGGAAGGCGGGTTTTTCAACTTTTTGGTCGCGGATCTCTTGCATTTTCTGCAAGGCTTGGAGGGCGGAGATCATTTTTTCACGACCGGCGAGATGGGCTCCGCCTTTATCGGCTCTAAATTCCCGGAAGCGGGAGTAAGCAGCGATCACCAGCGACCCTAAAATCATAAAAACAATCTGAAAGACGATGACTAGGATGTTGAACGTAAAATACGAGCTTGAAGCCGATTTATCTTTATTGCCAAGACCCGACAGGATGTAGGCGAGGACTCTTGCTAGGAACATGACAAACGCATTCACGATGCCTTGGAGAAGTGTCATGGTGACCATGTCGCCATTGGCAATGTGGGAAATTTCGTGCCCAAGCACGCCTTCAAGCTCGTTTTGCGACATACGGTTTATCAGCCCTGAAGAAACAGCAACGAGAGAACGATTCCTTGTGGGGCCTGTGGCAAATGCATTGACTTCAGGCGAGTTGTAGATGCCGACTTCAGGCATCACAGTGAGTCCTGCAGCGCGTGCGAGTTTGTGGACCGTCTCAACCAGATGCCGATGTGTTGAATCAGAAGTGGTGGGATCGATTAAGCGGACCCCAAGCATCCACTTGGCCATCACCCGGGAGAGGCCGAGAGAAATAAAAGCGCCGCCGAATCCCCAGATCAAGCAGAAGATCATCAGAGAGTTGTAATCCAACCCGTGGACATTTAGAAACGGTTTAACGTTGAGAAGATTTAACACGATCGAGATCGTGGTGACGATCAAAATGTTGACAGCTAGAAATAAGAAAATGCGCTTCATCAGTCCCATACCATTCTCCTAGTGAATTCTCCTCTATTAAACCCGTTTCACTCTTAACGGTCAAGACATGTAAAGCTTTAATTTTAATCAGACAACGATTGCTAATTAATATTGATTTATGCGATGTATCTCAACATAACATTTAAT